>WGBN01000181.1 GCA_015494245.1 Saprospiraceae bacterium
TTTACAAAGAGTGGGAAGGCGAAATCTGATATCTAAAACCGTTCTCAAAATGGAATGTCAAAAAAAATTGTTCAGCTTAGAAGAGGGTGTACATTATCTGAATTGCGCATACAAAGCGCCCTTACTCAAAGCTTCGGAAGAAGCCTGCATCCGGGCCCTCCGGCGAGAACGCAATCCCGCGCAGATGAGCGTAGATGATTTCTTTTCGGACAGCCAAAAGGTCAGAGAGTATTTTGCAGAGATCATCCATGCCGATGCACCGAACATCGCCATCATCCCTTCCGTTTCCTATGGCTTTAGCACAGCCCTCAACAACATTGCCGGAAAACACGGAGGCAAAGCCATTACAATACAGGACGAATTTCCCAGCGGCTATTTTGCGCTGCAACGCTGGTGCAGGGAAAACAACAACGAGCTGATCGTAGTCCATACCCCCAAGGGCAAAACGCCCGTCGGCAGACAATGGAATGCCGATCTGCTCAAGCAGATAGATGAAAAGACCTCCGTCGTACTGCTCTCCTCCGTGCATTGGATGAACGGCCTGCGCTTTGACCTGGAGGCCATTGGAAAAAAATGCCGCGAAGTCGGCGCCAAATTGCTCGTGGACGGCACCCAGTCCGTAGGAGCCCTGAAAATGGATGTGCAGGCCTTCCACATTGATGCCCTGGTTTGCGCCACTTACAAATGGTTGTTCGGCCCCTACTCCATTGCCCTGGCTTATCTCAACGAGACCTTCGAAAACGGGAAACCCCTCGAAGAAAGCTGGATGAACCGCATCAATGCCAGAGAGTTCAGCGCTCTTTCGCAGTATGAAGAGCGCTACGGCCCTCACGCAGCCCGATACAACGTAGGCGAATCCAGCAATTTCATTCTCATGCCCCTGCTCCGCGAATCGCTGAGGCAAGTCCTCGCCTGGGGACCTGAAAACATCCAGGCCTATTGCCGGCAACTCATTAGCCCCCTTCGCCATTTTCTCTCTGAGATGAAACTCGACATGGAAGAAGAAGAATATTTTTCTAACCACTTATTTGCATTACCTTTGCCTCCAGGCACAGAACTGCAAAGACTCCGGCAACTGCTCAAAGAAAACAAGATTTCCATTTCCTTACGCGGTGCCCACCTGCGAACCTCTGTCAACGTCTTCAATGACGAAGCAGACATTCAAAAACTTATCGAAGTATTAACCCGCTTAATCCAATAAAATGGAAGAAATAAAAAGAAGCTTCACCCCCGGGGAAATCAAAAAATTCTGGCGAAAAAGATGGGCACGATTGACCCTTATCACATTCATTGTACTATCTATAGCACTCATCATAACCTATGAGATCTTTCTATTTCGCAATGAGCAGATACCTCCTGCTATCAGACATGCATACAAACCTCGCTTCACTCCAACACTACTCTCACTGCTTTTCAGCATGATGTTTTCATATCTTTTTCGTTTATTCAGCGAACAATTTATTTTCGGATATTCTTTGGAAAATGGAAAACTTAGCTTATTTAAAACCACTTTCACAAGCAACAATCTAATGGTCAACATCACCTCGGATAAAATAGAAAAAATTAAATACCGGAAAAAAGGTTACGAAAAGCTTCCAATAATATGGATACACTTCAATAGCCTCAATAAAGGAAAAAGTAACCAAAGCTACATTTTCATTTCTGAAGAAATTGCAGAGAATCTGATCAAGGAACTTGGGGTAGAGGTCTTCGGAGATTATTGAAGCAACGAAAATTTGAGTTTGGTTCCGGGTGGCAGTTGAGCTGCCTTCCACAAGTTTTCCGGTGAGAGCCAGGCTGCGCGGTGATAGCCGCCCACCGTCGGGCCATCAGGCATGAGGAGTATGAGCCGTCCGCCGCCCGTCCACTGCAGGCAGCCGGGAGTTGTGGGTGAAGAAATTCGCTCGGGCAAAGGCTGTTGGAGAGGAATGTGTTCCTCAAAGTAAAAGCCGGCACGATTGCTGCTTGCACTCAGGGTAAATGGCCGGCTCAAAAAAAACGCACGGGCTTCTTCCGGCAAAAGCTCCCACTCAGGCCCCGGGCTGAAGGGGAGTTCCACCACATCCCCTGCCGAGGG
>WGBN01000182.1 GCA_015494245.1 Saprospiraceae bacterium
AAGCGCCCCCTGCCCGAAAGGGAGGGGGCGCCTGCCATTCACACCATTTGGAGGTGCTCTTTCAGAGACCGTTTGGCGGCCTCTGCGACGAGGCGATAGAAATGCTCGGGCTCGTTGTCCTTTTGGACAGCTTCGAGGGCCTTGTAGTAGGCCATGCGCGAATTGTGGTCGCCCTTCAGAATGACGATGGGGTAGCCGTATTGCAGCAGGATGAAGTTCATCACGAGGCGTGCGGTACGGCCGTTGCCGTCTATGAAAGGGTGGATGCTGACCAGGCGTTCGTGCATTTCGGCGGCGAGGAGCACCGGATGCATTTCTTTGCGAGCTTCGCCATACCAGGCGAAGTAGTCTTCCATGAGTTTGTCCAACAGCCAGGGCTGTGGAGGAACGTGTTCGCTGCCCGTGATACGCACGGGCACTTTGCGATAACATCCTGCATGCTCGGGATGGATGCTTTTGAGGATGATGCTGTGCAGCTCGAGCAGCAGGCGTTTGTCGAGGCGTATGTTTTGTGCGATCAGTTCGTAGAGCATATCCACGGCTTCGGCATGGTTGATGGCCTCGAGGTGTTCGCGCATGCTCTTACCGGCGATGGTGAGGCCTTCGTTGACGACCAATTGCGTCTCCTGCAGCGTGAGCGTATTGCCTTCGATGCGGTTGCTGTCGTGGGTATAGGCAATTTTAAAGTACTCGCGCATTTTGTGCAGGGCGAGCGGATCGAGCGGACGTTTGTCTATCCACTGCCGGTGCAGGGTGGAGACCTCCTTGAGGAGTTCCTGCAGGTCTGTCGGCAGGTCTGCCGGCGTCCCTTCCTGAGCGCGTATGAGGTATTCTATGCGGGATTCTGCCACACTGAGCACCTTGAGGGCCCGGGGCCCATAGCCAACCAGGCCGAGGATTTTTTCGGCCATGCGCAGGGTCAGCACGTCTTCGGGCGGCAGTTGATACAACTGCGCCAACTGGCGGGCCTGCTCTTCGGTAGGCAGGCGTTTTCCATGCTCGATTTTCGAGAGCAGGGTTTTGTCCATGCCCGTGCGACCGGCTGCTTCGCTCAGGCTGATACCGAGCTGTTCGCGGCTGTTGCGCAGCCAGCGGTGCAGTTGCTTTTTCATATTTGACAAATTTTGGCAACAAATAATGACAAAGGTAAGAAACTTTTTTCTTTCCACAAAATCCTCCACAAAAAAAAGCCGCAGAATCGCTGATTCTACGGCCTGGAACACTATGGACTTATGATGCTAAGTCTTTCGTCGCGCCGGCAGGCGCATTTTGGACATCTGTTTTTGCCCGCTGCTGCTCAGGCTATTCGGCTGAGTTGTTTGTGGTGCAGCGCCATAGGGGTAAGCGCTTTGAAGGAATAGCCTTCTGCGCTGAAGTGTTTCAGCACTGCGGGCAGCACGTCCAGTACTTTGTCTTTGGATTTAAGGCTGTCGTGGAAAACCACGATGGAGCCCGGGTTGGCGTATTGCAAGACATTGTTGAAGCACTGGTCGGCAGATTTGCGCGGGTCAAAATCTCCACTGAGGACATCCCACATGACAATGGTATAATGCCTTTGCAGGAATTGCGCCTGACGGCGCTTCAATTTGCCGTAAGGCGGCCGGAACAATTCCGATTTCACCAACTTGGCACAGTGGCGCACATTGTGGAAGTAGGGAATGTTCTCAGTCGTCCAGCCATTGAGGTGGTTAAAAGTGTGATTGCCTACCTGATGGCCGGCTTCGAGTATGGCCCGGAAGGTATCGGGATGCTTCAAAACATTGTCGCCCACACAAAAGAAAGTGGCCTGAGCGTCGTACTGCTCGAGCACATTGAGAACGGGCAGCGTAACCTCAGGTACGGGGCCGTCATCGAAGGTCAGATAAAGCTCCTTTTGGTCAGTGTCAATTTTCCAAACAAAGTTTGGAAAAAGATTTTGAATAAAGGGTGGCGTTTTTGTGAGATACATTTGGCTGTATTTGGGTTGTTAAAACAGATGCCTCTCCGGCTTGCGTGCAACTGGCCGGAAATCCTTACCTTTGCCCCATGCTATGAATCCTGCTGGTGAATCTGCGTTTTTTGTAGTAACGCATTTCGCTTTGCTTTTGCTGCCTTCGCAGGCAGTTTTTTTTGACAAAAAGTCAAAAACAGACAAATTTCAGGCAAGAGAGGTGCTTTCGTTTTGAGCGCACACTGTTTTTGACAAGAAGAAAAGGCTCTTTTTTTTAAAGCAACGCATTATGAGATTGAGATTTGCACCCAGCCCCACCGGTCCTTTGCACATTGGAGGCGTTCGTACAGCTCTGTACAATTTCTTGTTAGCCCGCAAAGAGGGAGGGACTTTTATTCTGCGCATTGAGGATACCGACCAAACGCGCTACGTGCCCGGAGCGGAAGAATACATTTTGGAAGCACTCCGCTGGTGCGGCCTGAAACCCGACGAAGGCCCGGGTTTTGGAGGTGCTTACGGCCCCTACCGCCAATCAGAGCGCAAGGCCTTGTACACAGCTTATGCAGAAGAGCTGGTAGCAAGAGGAAAAGCCTACTACGCCTTTGACACGCCCGAAGAACTGCAGGCAAAGCGGGAAGACTTTCAAAAACAAGGCCTACCCAATTTCAAATACGGAGCCGCAGTCAGAATGCAAATGCGCAATAGCCTCAGCCTTCCGGCAAATGAAGTGCAAGAACTGTTGGACGCCGGCACCCCCTATACGCTGCGCCTCAAGGTGGACCCCGGCAGCGAAGTACTCATCCGGGACCGCATACGGGGCGAGGTGAGGTTTAAGACGGAAGAATTAGACGACAAAGTACTGTTGAAGGCTGATGGCATGCCCACCTATCACCTCGCCAATGTGGTGGACGACCACCTCATGAAAATCACCCACGTCATACGCGGTGAAGAGTGGCTATCCAGCACTGCACATCACGTCTTACTCTATCAGGCTTTTGGTTGGGAGGAGCAGATGCCCGAATTTGCCCACCTGCCACTCATTCTCAAACCCACAGGCAAGGGCAAACTCAGCAAGCGCGACGGTACCAAACTCGGCATTCCGGTATTCCCGCTTTCCTGGGAGGGCAGCACGCCGGAAGAGTCCTTCAAGGGCTTCCGCGAATTTGGCTTTGACCCGCGCGCTGTAGTCAATTTCCTGGCCTTTTTGGGTTGGAACCCGGGAACGGAACAGGAAATCTTTTCCCTCGAAGAATTGGTACAGGCTTTCTCAATAGAAAAAATCGGAAAGTCCGGAGCCCGTTTTGATTACGACAAGGCTTTGTGGTTCAACCAGCAGTACATTCAGGCCAGCGACAACGCTTATCTGGCAGAGCAAATACGTCCCATTTTAAAAGAGCACGGGCATGAACCGCCGCAAGAGTGGTTAGAGAAATTTTGCGGCCTGTTGAAAGAGCGCGTTTCGCTGTATCCCGATTTCTGGGAGCAGGGAAAATACCTCCTGGAGCCGGTCAGGGAGTACGACAGCAAGACCCTGCGCAAAAAGTGGAAGCCCGAGCGTCTGCCCTTATTCCTCGAAATGACCGCAAGCCTGGAGGCTTTGCCCGATTTTACGGCAACAGCTATTGAGCAAGCCGTGAAAGCATTTGCCGAAAGGCAGCAACTCAAACCCGGCGAAGTCTTCCCCTTCCTCCGCATCGCATTGACAGGTACTACACGGGGGCCCGGCATCTTCGAAGTGATGGAATTGCTCGGAAAGGAAGAAAGCATCTCCCGCCTGAAAACAGCCCTGCCTGCATTTCAAGAATTCGTTTGACGCTTAGGCGACAAGACTCAAAAAGCTTAGCCCGAAGTCCAAAATTCGGGCTAAGCTTTTTGAGTTTGCCTTAATACACCCAAAAGCGAAGTAGTTGGGCACATCAGGACAAAGCAACTCGATAAAGTGGACGCAAAGGCGCTGCAAATCGTTGTAGAGAGGTGTGGATATATTAAAAAATGTGTAGCTTTGTCGGGTGAAGCCCGTCTAATAAAAACCATCGCTTTTTGCTCAATGCTTTTTGCTCTGGGTGATTTGTCGTAAATAATCCCATAAAATCGCTTTGCATGAAGAACCGATTACTCTTTACTTCTTTGGTATGTGGTGTCCTTTTTCTGTGGTCTGTCTCTCCGATGCAGGCCCAGTTTACATTCATGCCCAGTCCCGACACCACTTATTATCTCAACGGAAATTGCCAGGACACCCTGGATTTCAACGGCATGCCTCCTACCGTAACCAGCGACATTGGTGCCAACATTCTGACGCCCCCCACCGGCGTGGATCCGGCCCTGACGGGGTATGCCGTAGGCGATGTCATCAATGGCGTTACGGACATTACCATAGCCTACATCGCTGCGGATGACATGGGCAACCAGGATACCTTTTATTACGACATCCATTTTGTGGACACCATTCCGCCTGTAATTACAGACCCCATACCTGCCGACACTACGGTACTTTGCGCAGGCGATGCACCGGTGGGCTTCCCTCTGAATGCTACCGACAATTGCGATGGTGCCTTACAGGCCATACCCTCTGACAGCCCCGCCATACCGCCGGCTGCTTGTGGTACTTTGCCCACCACCATTACGCGCACCTGGACGGTTACGGACATGTCGGGCAATACCACTACGGCTACCCAGCTCGTCACCATCATGCCCGACACCATAGCGCCGGTCATTGGCACGCTACCGGCCGATCAAACGGTCAGTTGTGAGCTGGCCAATTACAGCCTCTGGCTGTCGGTACAGCAAAACACCATCCTCAGCACGACCACAGACAACTGCACCTCAGGAGCAGGATACACGCAGTCGCACAACGGGCCGCCGACCTTCGACACCAATTGCGGCTCCATCACCGTGCTGTTTACCATTGCCGATCAATGTGGCCTGTTCGATACAGCTTCGGCCACCTATACCATTATAGATACAGTGCCTCCCGTGCTCATGGGCGTACCGGCAGATACGGTGATTAGTTGTTCGGCAGCCATCCCGCCGGCAGCAGCCGTCACGGCCACCGACAATTGCAATGCTGCACCGAGTGTAGTGTTTCAGGAAAACAGCAACCAGACCAACACAGGAGCCTGCTCCGATTACACCTATATCATCACGCGCACCTGGACGGCCTCCGACACCTGTGGCAATCAAAGCATGGCCACCCAGGTAATTTCGATTGTGGATTTGGAACCACCCGTTTTCTCCGCACCACCGGACACCCTGCTCGCCTGCGGAGCCCCTACGGACACCTCTTCTACCGGCAACTTGCTGCCGGCAATGATTACCGACAATTGCAGCAGCAGTTTCACCATCACCTTCTCCGACAGCATGGTGGTGCAGTCTTGCAGCCAGAATTACGATATCCTGCGCACCTGGACGGTTACCGATGTGTGCAACAACTCCGCCAGCGCTGTGCAAACCATCATGGTGCGGGATACGATAGCGCCTTCATTCACACCTCCCCCCGACACCCTTTATCTGGATTGCGTGGATGCCGGCAATCTCAACATCACCGGCCAGCCCACCAATCTGATGGACCAGTGCGACACGGCAATCACCACTTTCTACCAAAGCAACATCACGGATGTGGTTTGCCAAAACACCTACACCATTGAACGCACCTGGTACGTCCAGGATGGATGTGCCAATGTGGACAGCTTCCTGCAAATCATTTACGTCAAAGACACCCTGCCTCCGGCATTCACCCAGCAGGCACAAGACATGACCATAGATTGCAGCCAGGATATGAACCAAAGTTTTAACGACTGGCTCAGCAATCTGGCTCAAGCTGCAGCCAGCGATGTTTGCACCCCCGACAGCCTGCTCGTCTGGCAGTTGGAAAACGCAGATGGCAGCACGCCTCCCTCTTTGCCGGCCTCTTGCCAGGGCTATCCGGCCGGAGTGTTTACGACTCAGGACGTCCGTTTTATCGTCATGGATGAGTGCGGAAATGCCGACACCAGCATGGCGACTTTCACAGTGCTGGATACCCTGGTACCGGTCTTTTTGGTAACACCACAAGATACGACTATAGGCACCGACCCGGGCGTTTGCGAAGCGGCCTTTACCATGACACCCTTGCCGGTTACAGAAGATTGCAGCATCCTTCAGCTTTCGCCAAATGTGAGCCAGCTCATGCCCATCACTGCCGGCCCGGGCGACTCCCTTGAGGTCATCGTGGACCCCGTGCTTTTCCAGATTCCGGTAGCGGCACCACCTGCCATGGCGACCTCGGATGTTTCGCTCAACATCAACCTGCAAAACGTAGATGCAGAGCAACCCACGGAGTACTTCCTCGTCTATGGCGAAGACGGTTCCCTGCTTGGCCAGACCAACCCCTCAGCTCAGCAGTGCGACAGTTCCATCACGGATTTCACCATACCCATGGCTACCTTCAACGACTGGGCAGTTGACGGCCTGGTGGAAATTTCTCTCGTTGCTTATGACCCGCCCTTCCAGGGAGGCGAATTTTCCATCAACGACATCTGTGGCAACAGCACTGCCGAAGCCACTCTGACTTATCAGGCCATCATGCCCGACGGCCTCACTTACGAGTACAGCGTGGACGGCAACCCCCGCCAGCCTATTGACCCGAATGCTCCGCCTACAGAGGTCTTTCCCCTCGGCACCAGCAATGTAACCTATTACGTCAGCGATTGCACAGGCAATGAGTCTTCCGTCTCTTTCAACATCACCGTAGAAGACAATGAAGCTCCGGTGCTCATCTGCCCTGCCAATCAGACAGTGCCCACCGACCCGGGCAGTTGCACGGCCAATACAGAGCTGCCGCTCTTCGTCAACGTCTCCGACAACTGCGGCCTGACGACCTTAGTCAGCCAAACGCAGCCCGACATCAACAATGCCTATATCACTTTTACTTACGACCCCAACTTAGATGAAGTGCTGGCCGAAGACCAGTCCTTCCTCTTTGCCGGCCTGCCACCCGCAGCCTCCGGCACGGTAACGCTGACCATAGAAATTCTCGGCGACGTGGATGAGCCGGGAGAATACTTTACCATTTACGACCCCACTTTTACACCTCTCGGCACAACGGAAGTGGGGCAGCCCAATGTGGTAGCAGGCGACTGCAACAACCTGCTCACGGCTACCTTTAGCATCCCTGCAGCCACATTCAACACCTGGGCACAGAGTGGTTTTATACCCATTGTGGCTATATCGAATACGAACTTTCCGGTGCCTTCGCCTCCAGGTATAGGCATCAACCCCTGCATCCCGGGCAACGTCAGTCAAAACGGCGCTCCCGACTTGCACAGCACCATACAGGCGCGTTTTGACTATGAAGTGCTCACGCCTGTGTATTACACAGACGGCGCCACCTCCATTCCGCCCACGCAGTTGACCACCCTGCTGCCACCGGAGCATACGCTCAACCAGGGCATTACCACCGTGCATTACGTGGTCGAAGACCTCGCGGGCAATGCCGACACCTGTTCTTACGAAATTGAGGTGATAGATACTGAGCCACCTCAGGCTTCCTGCGGTGGCTCCATCGTGTACATCAACCCCTCGGGCCTGGTTACGGATACCATTTCGCCCCAATCCATAGACCTCGGCAGCGTGGACAACTGCGCCATAGATACCATGCTCGTAGAGCCCAACCTCATCACCTGCGACATGATCGGCGACACCCTCACTGTGGACCTGATTGTCCTGGATGCCGCTGCCAACAGCGACACCTGCCAGGCGCTGGTCAGGGTAGAAGGTGAGGCGCCACAGCCCGATTATTTCATCGGAGCCTGCGGCAGCGATACGCTTTACCTCTTCGCCAATCCGCCCTATGCCCCGGGCAACAACGTCTATCTCTACCAATGGACGGGCCCCAACGGATTTTCTTCCACAGAGGAAAACCCCGTCATCTACGGCACAACCATAGATGATGCAGGCACCTACACCCTCACCATCGAAGGGCTCACGGGCTGTTCCTCTACGGGAGAGGTGCAGGTGGCCATTGACGACTTGCCTTTCACTGCAGACATCTCCATCAATGCCAATATGCACTGCTATGACGAGGACATCGTATTGAGCACGACACCTCCGCCGGGCAGCGTTTCGCTGGAATACCTGTGGTTTAGCGGGCTTGCGCCAAATGGCACCCAGATTGCAACCACCATGGTGCCCTCTCTAACCATACCCGGGCCACACATGGCCGGCGACAGTTGTTATTACGTCGTCGTCCTGCGCAACGGCTGCCCCTCAAACCCCTCCGCTTCCGTATGCACAAGCATTACGGGACAACCCGAGGCCTCTGTCATGGATACCCTCGTAAACGTCTGCGAAGGGGGCCTGCTGCAACTGGGCACCTTTGTCTCCGGCCCCAACATCACCTACCAATGGACGGGGCCCAATGGCTTCTCCTCTACCGATCAATTGCCGCCGGCCATAGATCCGGTAGCTTTTGTCCACGATGGCACCTACCAACTCATCGTCTATGAAAACGGCTGTGCCTCGGAGCCGGCCTTCACCATCGTCAACGTCCTGGACACGCCCGACAAACCGTTGATCAACAACAGCACCACGGCAAGCACACCCGCCTGCCTCGGCGATACCGTAACCCTGACCACCAACATCACCGGCGTAACTTCCTACATCTGGACCAGCCCGCAGTTCCAAACCTTTGTAACGGACACCAACTTCCTCGTGCTCGAAAACGTCAGTTTGGCACAAGCCGGTGAATGGACCGTACAGCTCTTAGACAACATCTGCCAGTCGGAGGTCTCCGACCCCACCTTTGTGTATGTGGAAAATCTGCCGAACGTGGCCATCACCTCCAACAGCCCCGTTTGTGACAACGAGTCGCTGGAACTGTCCGTCAATGAAATCAACGGCGCCATTTATGAATGGAGCGGCCCGGGAGGAAGCACCTTTACCGGCTCCAGCCTCTCCATTCAACCCGTAGCGGGCACTTATACCGTAACCATCACTTCCGCTGCAGGCTGTACGAACAGCGATGGCGTGCAGGTGGACGTACTACAGGCTCCCTCCATCACAGCCGTGAGCAGCGATGCCCTGGAATGCCCGGAAGGGCCCACCGACATCCATCTGATGTCCACGCTCTTCCCTCCCAATGAAGACTACGATTTTCTCTGGACGGGTCCGGGAGGCTTTGTCTCTACCGACAGCATCGGGCTTATTCCCGCCGCCACTTCCGCCCAAAACGGCGAATATACCCTGGTGGTTACAGACCAACAAGGCTGCAGCTCCAACCCCGCTTCGGTAAACGTGAATATGGGCGAAATTCTGCCCGCCCCCGAATTGCCGCAGTTGAGCGAACCCGGCCCCTTCTGCGAAGGCGATATGTTTATTCTCACCAGCACAGACCAGTACAATGGCGTGGTCGAAACCTACTATTGGGTAACACCCGTAGGCACCTTCCCCACTTCCGTACCCAGCCTGACACTCAACTCCGTAGATACCACCTATACGGGCAACTACTTCCTCTATGTAGAAGTAGATGGCTGCTTCACTGACCCCTCTCCTTCCATACCCATTGAGGTGTTCCCCATTCCTCAGCCGGAGATATTCAGCGACTCGGAGGTGTGCGAAGGCGACATCATTCAGTTCAGCACGGACTGCATGGACGGCTCCGACATCAGTTTCCAATGGACGGGCCCCGCGCAGTTCAACTCGACGGTCTGCAACCCCATCATCGCTCCGGCGATGACGGAAAACACCGGCACATATGTATTGGTCGTTACGGTAAACGGCTGTACTTCGGCACCCGTTTCCACGAATGTAGTGGTCAAGCCCAAGCCGCAATTGCCTTTGGCTTCCAACAATGGCCCCATCTGTATAGATGATCCCAATGCCGAGTTGATATTGCAGGTTGACCCGGCTACGGCCACTGCCGGAGCAGAGTACCAGTGGTACGACTCCAACCTCCTGCCCATAGGAGCCCCAACCAACTCCTTGCTGTACAGCATCACGGATTTCAGCGGATATACAGAAGGTACTTACGACTTCTACGTAGTGGCCATCTTAAATGGCTGTGAGTCCGAGTTCTCCATTCCGACTACGGTATCCTTCAGTCAAATACCTTCCAATCAGGCAGATGCAGGGCCCGATTTCAACACCTGCGAAGATGAGCCTGCGATCATGAATGCCACGCCCCCTACGGTGGGCACGGGCATGTGGGAGCTGGTCAGTGGCGACCCCAATGGCGTCGTCATCGCAAATCCTGACGACCCCAATACCTCTATAACGGGCTTGGTGCCGGGCTTCTCCTACACCTTTAGCTGGACTTTGTCGAACGGCGCTTGCGAAGGATATTCCTCCGACGAAGTTACCGTCACGGTGGGCGTTGACCAAACGGCAGATGCAGGGCCTTCCATAGACACCTGCGCGGTGAATGCCGTGCAACTGGCTGCACAACTTCCGCAATTTGGCAGCGGCTACTGGCATCAGACGAGCGCTCAGGAGCAACTGGGCATTGTCATTGCCGACCCGCAAGACCCCAACACCACGGTCTCCGGCTTCGTCCCCGGCAATGAGTACATCTTCTATTGGACTTTGCCCGACAACGGCTGCGGTGAGAGCACCGATGAAATCTCCGTGAAAATTGCCGATCAATACGCCATAGGCGGCATGGATTTCTTCGAGTGCGGCAATGGTTGTGTGCAGCTCAGTGCCATGGCCCCCACAGTGGGTACGGGTTCCTGGCTTTCGCCAAATCCCGACATCACCTTTGACGACCCCTTTGACCCTGAAACGGTAGCTTGCAATTTGTTCCCGGGAGACAACATTCTGCTCTGGACGATCAACGGCGGCGTCTGTGGCCCCGATGCTACGGATACCTTGCACGTGGATTACAAATACGCACCCGTCGCCGAGGATGACCAATTGGTTGTTCCCTTCGCCGGCGAAGCAGTGATTGCGCCTTTGACCAATGACCAATATCCTTCAGGCTACACCCTCAGCATTTTGCAGGGGCCGGCTCATGGCAGCTTAGAAGACCTCGGCAATGGTCTGTTCCGCTATCGTGCAGACATCACTTTCGTCGGCAACGATGAGGTGATTTATGAGCTCTGTGCAGTAGATTGTGAATGCTCACAGGCAGTGATGAAGTTTATCGTGGGCAATGATGCCCAATGCATTGTACCCACCATCATCACTCCGAATGGCGACGGATACAACGACCTCTTTGTCATCCCCTGTCTGGCGCAAGACGGTGTTTATCCCGACAACAGTGTCTCCATCTTCAACCAATGGGGCGATGAGGTCTTCCACGCAGCGCCTTACCGCAACGACTGGGGCGGCACGTACAACGGAGAGGATTTGCCGGCAGGCACCTATTACTACGTCGTTCAGCTCGGCGATGGCTCAGCGCCCGAAAGCGGATTCCTCATCATACACCGTTAAGCTGTAAAATAAACCCTCAAACCGAAAAACACTCGATTATGACTCGCTTACGCTACTTCGCACTTTTCCTCTTGTTTTTGCCCATGCTGGCACAAGCACAGCAGGAGGTGCAATACACTCAGTTCATGTACAACAAGCAGCCACTGAACCCCGGCTATGCCGGCAACCAGGAGGCTCCGACTTTGCAGGCCGTAGTGCGCAGCCAGTGGTTGGGCATAGAGGGTGCGCCCAACACCCAGGTACTGACTTTTTCGCTGCCACTGGCCAATCAGCGCATCGGCCTGGGCATGAACATCGCGCGCCACACCATCAGCATTTACGAAAACATCACCCTCGACATGGCTTATGCCTATCGCTTCCCGCTGGGGCATGGCTATCTGGGCCTGGGCGTACAAGGCTCGCTGCGCTCACTCGCAGCCGATTTTACAGATTCGCGCCTCATCGCCATCCAGCAAATTGATTTGGACCCGAGCATCCCAAGGGTGCGTCAACAAAAGTACATCTTCAATGCCGGCGCCGGCTTTTACTACGAGGGCGAGCACTTCTATCTGGGATTTTCCGTGCCGCGCATGCTGGAAAACAACATTGACTTCGCCACCCCCGGCGATGTGCAGATTTCTACGGAAATTCCGCACGCCTTCCTCATGGGCGGAGCCTCCTTTGTGCTCAACGACCAAATGAGCCTGCAGCCCCAGATACTGCTCAAGTACGTCAACAACGCCCCTCTGGATGCCGATATCAACGCCAGCCTCAACATCCTCAACAAATACCTCCTCGGCCTGACCTACCGCCTCGGAGGCTCTTCCGTAACCGGCTTCGGAGAATCCATGGACATCATCATCGCCGCCCAACTGTCTCCCAAACTCCTCTTCAGCGTCTCCTACGACCTGACGCTGTCGGATCTGAAAGACTTTAATTCAGGAAGTGTAGAAGCCATGTTGCGCTACAGCTTCGGACAGGGAGAAGCAGAAGAGTATGTGAACCCGAGGTTTTTTTAAGGGATTGGTGGAAGCGGTGGAAGCGGTGAAAACGGGGGAATCGGGGGGGGTGGTGTATCGTGTATCGTGTATCGTTGGTTTAATGTTTAGCTGTTTTTTAATTGGGCGCTTAGTTGGGCGGGCTTCAGCCCGTCAACTGGTACAGCGGGCTTTAGCCCGCTAACCTTTCACGCGATGCGAAGCGAGCGTAAAATCACATCAGAACGCGAAGCGTTCCACATTAGAACGCGAAGCGTTCCACATTAGGCGCGAAGCGCCCACATTAGGCGCGAAGCGCCCACATTCACAACTCCGTCACCCCAAATTCCAAAATTGCATAAGGCCTGGCCACAGATATATCCCGAAAGGCTTCATACGCATCCTGTATGAGTTCTTCCGGGCGCAGGTCGCGGTATTTTTCGCCTTTGAGCATGGGGCCGTAGGTGCTTACGCCCAGCCAGTCTATGTAATCGTCGCCCGGATAGTAAAGCAGGGGGGCATTCCAGTATTCTTCCGGATCACTGTGGACATCGAAGTGGTAGAACCAGGTGATGTTATCGGCCCCTTGGGCGCGGCAGATGTCAATGATGTGGCGGTAGGCATCGCGGAAAATTTCGGGGCCATCGGGATAGTCGGGGTCTCCGTAGCCATCGGAGGTGCCTGCGCCGTAGTAGGCGCCATTCCAGGGAAACCAGGAGCCATTGACTTCGGTGCCAAATTCAGCGAGCAGGGGATGAGACACGGCTTTGGCTGCCTGTGCCCAGGCGATGAGGCTGTTGTCGTAGTCGCCGGCGATAAGAGCGCGAAGGTCCCAGCGCGGGTCCGGCTTGAACTCCTCAAATTCGCTGCGTGTCAGCAGGCGGATGAAGGGCGTTGTGCCGGCGGAGAGAATTTCCTGTACGGCCTGAGTGGGAAAGATGAGCGTATCTAACCAGTTGTTGGAGAAGTAAGCCCAGGCAATTTTTTTGCCGGCCAGTTCTTCAAAAGCCGCTATGCGGGCCGCGCTGACGGTGTCTTCCGTGCCGCCAAAATCGGGAAAAGCGCCAAAGTATTTTTTGCCGCTTACGGGAACGAGCTTGCCGTTTTCAAACTGGCAGTCAGAGATGAAATGCTCGTCGGCAATCAGCTCCTGAAAAGTTTTCAGACTGCGCCTGGAGGAGTTGATGGTCAGGTAGGTCTCATCAAAATCTTCGTGCCAGGGAGCCAGTCCGTAAATGTCGTCGTAGTTGGCGAGTTCTTCAAAGTACTTTTTCAGCCAGCCGGATTTGGAGTGCAAGAGGTCGTAGTTCTTTTTGCAGGCGGCAAAGGTCAAAAGGGCAAGAAGAACGGGCAGGAGTCTTTTCATGTCGCAATTGGATTTCACTTTTGATAACGGTGGAGGGAGGCAGCTATTTCACCAGCTTCCAAAGCGTTTGGAAGATGATTTTCAAGTCTTCCAGGAAATTCTGTTGTTCCACGTATTGCAAGCCCAGCTCGAGTTTGTGAGGGAGTATCTCTTCGAGATAGGTTTTTTCGGGATCATCGCTTTGGGCCAGCACGGC
>WGBN01000183.1 GCA_015494245.1 Saprospiraceae bacterium
ATATTGGGAGACGAACAGGTTGAGGAAACGCCAGCCGTCATGGGCGGCGAAGATTTCGCCCGCTATGGCCGCACGGAGGAAAAAGTGCCGGTCTTTATGTTTTGGCTGGGCGCGGTGGACCCCGCTGTTTACGAAGAGGCTCAAAGCAAGGGCGAGACCCTGCCGTCGCTGCACTCTTCCAAGTTTGCTCCGCTGCCGGAACCGACCATTAAAACGGGCGTTAAAGCCATGTCGGCAGCCGTTTTGTCGCTGGCAGGAAAGAAGTGATGAAAATCACAAAAAAAATAGCAGCGAACCGTGAGGTCTTTCATACATTTGCGCCAGTTTTTGAAAATACAAATAGCCGATGAGAAACGGTAGATACAAAATCCAAAGCCTTTTGGCTTTGTTGCTGCTCGCTGCGCCTGCTTTTGCAAGTGCCGGAGGCGGCTTTACGGTAAAGAATGGCATTACCATTGCCACAGTGGCATTGGCTGTGTTTGCCCTGCTGGGCATCGTCTTGCAAGTGGCCGCAGGAAAGGGCGGCGGCGCTTCGAAGAAGCCCGCCTATGTTCCCGCCAATGCGCGCTTCATTTCTTTGAAAAAGGGGCATGATTTGTCCATCCTCGGCGCTGTTGAAAGCGAAGAGATTGAGGAGGCCGCCGTTCACACTTTTGCCGTACAGCCGCCCGACATTGTGGGCATGTCGCCCATTCCCAAAGTGTTGGTGGAAGTCGGGGATACGGTCAAGGCCGGCGACCCGCTTTTTTTCGACAAGCGCTTTTACCGCGCTGACGAACCGCGCCTGATGTACGTGGCGCCTGTCAGTGGAGAAATCATCGCCATCAATCGAGGCGCCAAGCGCTCCATCGTAGAGGTCGTCATCCTCAAAGACAAGGAAATGCAATACCGCGAGATGCCGGAGATCAATCTCGAAAAGGCCTCCCGCGAAGAGCTCTACACCTACCTGCACGATACCGGCGGCTGGTCGCTGATTCGCCAGCGGCCTTATAATACGCCGGCACACATCATGGATGTGCCCCGCGACATCTTCATCTCTACCTTTAGTACGGCCCCTCTGGCGCCCGACCAAAACCTCCTGGTGAAAGGCAGAGAAGAACTGTTTCAAAAAGGCCTGGACGTGCTGGCCAAAATGACGGACGGCAAGGTTTACCTCGGCCTCGACGGCCGCGGCAAGAAAGAGCCCTCTAAGGCTTTTACCGAGGCGCAAGGCGTAGAGAAAACCTGGTTCAGCGGCCCGCATCCCTGTGGAAATGTGGGCATACAAATACACCACACCAAGCGCCTCAAGGTGCATCAACAGGTGTGGACGCTGGGCGTACAGGAAGTGATTTCACTCGGGGCCTTATTTGCCGAAAGGCGATATAAAGCAGACCGCATCGTGGCCCTTACCGGCGAATTGCTCAAGAAACCCCGCTATGTGCGTACCTGGCAGGGGGCCAACCTGGGCGAACTGCTCAAAGACAATCTGGTCGAAGGCAAAAAGGCGCGTATCATCTCAGGCGACGTGTTGTCGGGCCAGGGCAAGAAAGCAGAGAGCTTCCTCGGCTTCTACGACGAGCAGGTAACGGTGATTGAAGAAGGCGATTACTTCGAGCTCTTCGGCTGGCTGCTGCCTTCCAAACCGCGCCCCTCGGTTTCTCATGCCTACCTGCGCAACGCCTTAAAAAAAGGCCCCTACTATGTGGATACCAACACCCATGGCGAACAACGGGCCTTTGTGATGACAGGTCAGTACGAGGCCATGCTGCCCATGAAGATGCTGGTACAGCCGCTGTTCAAATCCATCATCGTGAACGACTATGACGAAATGGAAGGGCTGGGCGTGTTCGAGCTGGTGGAAGAAGATGTCGCCCTCTGTGAATTCGCCTGTACCTCTAAACAACCTTTGCAAAAAATTCTACGCCGCGGATTGGACATGATGCACGAGCAAAGTTAGCCCCTTCCGCATCTCAAGGCAAGATACAGACAAACCATGAAAGAGCAAAAATTACTGAAATTTCTCGAGCGTATAGAGCCGGACAAGCAAAAGCATCCGTTTTGGCATACGGTCTATGACGGCATGTTTACCTTTTTCTATACGCCGAATGCGGTAACGCCCATGCAGGGTGTGCAGATTCGCGACCGCATAGACCTGAAGCGCACCATGATTTTTGTGGTGCTGGCTTTGCAACTGGCGTATCTGATAGGCACGTACAACATCGGCCAACAGCACTTTCAGGCGCTGGGGCAATACACCGGCCTTTGGGAGGGCTGGCATCTGAAGCTGGCCTATGGCCTCATCAAGTTGGTGCCCTTGTTTATTGTCTCCTATGCAGTGGGCCTGGGCATTGAGTTTTTTATGGCCTCCCGCAAGGGGCACCCCATTGCCGAGGGTTACCTCGTTACAGGGGCTTTGATTCCGCTCATCATGCCGCCCGATTTGCCGCTGTGGATATTGGCCTTGTCCATCATCTTTGCGGTTTGGATTGGCAAGGAGGCTTTTGGGGGCACGGGCATGAACGTCTTCAACATTGCCCTGCTGGCCCGGGCCTTTGTCTTTTTTGCCTATCCGCAGACGATTTCGGGAGATGAGGTTTGGATTTCGGGCATCGAAAAAGTGGGCATGGCCTATCAGGGCATGGATTACGGTTGGATTCACGGCGTTTTTGACAGCCTGTTCCGCTCGCTGGGCTGGGCGGAGTTTGGGCAGGGAGGAGCGCCCGTTGCGGATGCCTTCACCGGCGCCACGCCTCTGGCCCTCGCTGCCAAGGGCGGCTGGGAGGCCGTAACTTCCGTGCCTCAGTACAGCCTGTCGAATATGTGGTGGGGCTTCATCCCGGGTTCTATAGGCGAGACCTCTAAGCCGATTATTCTGGCCGGCGCGCTTTTCCTGCTCATTACGGGCATTGCGAATTGGCGCATCATGGTCAGCATGTTTTTGGGAGCGGCTTTCATGGGCTTTGTCTTTAACCTTTGGGGGGCTACGCCCTTCATGAATGTGCCCTGGCAATATCAGTTTTTTATGGGGGGCTTTTTCTTCGCCATGGCCTTTATGGCTACCGACCCCGTAACGGCTGCAGCCACCAATACCGGAAAGTGGATTTACGGGTTTATGATTGGCATGCTGGGCATGTTCATCCGCGTGGTCAACGTGGCCTATCCCGAGGGTTGGATGCTGGCCATCCTGTTCATGAATGCCGCGGCGCCGCTGATAGACCACCTGGTCAAGCGCTCAAACATCAACTGGAGGAAGCAATAAAAAAGAAGAATCGTGAGCAATAGCTACATCATTACGTTTACCTTCATACTGACAGCCGTTGTGGCGCTGTCTTTGACGGTATTGCGCCAGGCCACAGAGCCTCTGGCGGAGAAAAACGAAGAGCTCTTCAAGAAAAAAGCCATTCTCGCAGCGGTAAAAGATTATTTGCCGGGCGGGAAAAGCATAGACGAGTTCTCGGGCGATGAAATCTTATCGCTCTTTGACAAGCAGGTGCAAGACATCGTCGTGGATGCCACCGGCAAAGTGGTGGCCGAAGATGGCGGCGAAAACATCGAGGTCGCCAAGGTCTGGAAAGAAGCGCCGGAAAAGCGCCAATTGCCGGTTTACATCTACAAGCATCCGGAGCACACCTGTTACATCTTCCCCATGCGCGGCAAAGGCCTCTGGGATGACATTTGGGGAAACATCGCTTTGGGCCCCGACCTCAACGAAGTTGTGGGCGTGGCCTTTGACCACAAAGGGGAAACCCCCGGCCTCGGCGCCGAGATCAAGGACAACCCCAAGTTTGCAGAGCAATTTGCCGGCAAGAAGATTTTTGATGAGCAGGGGCAATTTGTCTCTATCGTTTTGAAAAAAGGCGGTGCCGCTCCCGGCGATGAACATGCCGTGGATGCCGTTACCGGCGCGACCCTGACCAGCGATGGCGTAACAGCCATGCTGAAAGATGCTTTGTCCTGGTATCTGCCTTACATCGAGTCGGTGAAGGCAGGAAAACAGTAGTTTTAAAAGCGAAAGGCAATCTGTTGTTCGCCTTTCGGCAAATGAGAGCACATTATGGCTGATACAGCAGTAAAAGAAGTCAAAAAGAGGGAGCCCCTCCTGGGGAAGAAAGAGCGCAAATTGCTCCTGGACCCTTTAAACGACAACAACCCCATCACCGTGCAGGTGCTGGGTATTTGTTCGGCTTTGGCCGTAACGTCCATGGTCTTGCCTTCGGTGGTGATGGCTGTGGCAGTAACTTTTGTAACGGCTTTTTCCAACCTTTTCGTTTCGCTTTTGCGCCGTCGCATACCCAAGCAGGTGCGCATGATTGCACAGTTGGTCATCATTGCCTTTTTGGTAACGGTGGTAGAGCTGTTGCTGAAGGCTTACAACTACCCCGTGTACAAGCAGTTGTCGGTCTATATCGGGCTGATCATCACCAACTGCATCGTCATGGGGCGCCTCGAGGCATTTGCTATGGCCAATAAGCCCTGGCAGTCGTTTCTCGACGGCATTGGCAACGGTCTGGGTTATGGAGCCATTCTGATCACGGTGGCGGTGGTGCGCGAGTTGTTTGGCAAAGGCAGCCTGTTTGCCGGCACGCCCATAGCCTTAAACATCATCGGCCCCAATGCCGACTATTGGATTGACACCAGCAGCAACCCCTGGTTCAGTTGGTACGTCAACAACAACCTGATGGTTTTGCCCATTGCGGCCATGTTCATCATTGCCATTTTGATCTGGATTCAGCGCACGGTGAATCCCAAGCTGGTAGATGCTTCTTAAAATTTTCGCTTGCAGAGCGAAGAGAAAGACACAAACAAGAGCCCGCAAGTGTGGGCGTAAAAAATAAACAGAGATGGAAGCGATTAATATTTTCATCAAGTCGGCCTTTATCGAAAACATGGTGCTGGCCTATTTCCTCGGCATGTGTTCGTTTTTGGCTGTATCGAAATCGGTTAAGACGGCCTTTGGCCTGGGTCTGGCCGTAATTTTTGTGCTCGGCATCACCATGCCCATCAACTGGGTCATCAATGAGTATTTGCTGAGTGAGACCGGTCTTTTCGGGATGGATTTGACGTTCTTGCGTTTCATCCTCTTCATTGCCGTGATTGCCTCTATGGTGCAGTTGGTGGAGATGGTGGTGGAGAAATTTTCTCCGGCCCTCTACACCTCGCTGGGTATTTTCCTGCCTTTGATTACCGTGAACTGCGCCATACTCGGTGGTTCGCTTTTCATGATTTCGCGGGAATACAACTTTGTGGAGAGTGTGGCTTTTGGCCTGGGAGGCGGCTTTGGCTGGTTTTTGGCCATCGTATTGCTGGCGGCCATTCGCGAGAAGATCCGCTACTCGGATGTACCTGCGCCTTTGCGGGGCCTGGGCATCGCTTTTATTTTGACGGGCCTGATGGGTATTGCCTTCATGAGTTTGATGGGCATTGATCCTGCGGCTTTCGCCAAATGAACCTAAGACAAACAGTTGGTTTGCCCTTCGGGTGCAGGCCTTTTCAAATACAGAAGAACCAAAGATAATGTCAACATTAGTTTTATCCGTACTGGTTTTTAGCTCGGTCATTCTTTTGCTTTCGTTCATGTTGATTCTGGCGCAAAAGAAGTTGGTACCCCAGGGCAATGTGAAGATTTTATTGAACGGCCCCGATGGCAAGGAACTGGAGGTACAGCCGGGCACATCTCTGCTGACGGCTTTGAGTGAGCACGACATTTTTCTCCCCTCGGCCTGTGGTGGGCAGGGTACCTGTGCCATGTGCAAATGCAAGGTGCTCGAAGGCGGCGGCGATGTGCTGCCCACCGAGATGAACCACCTCACGCGTCGCGATGTGGCCGAACATCTGCGTCTCGCCTGCCAGGTAAAAGTGCGGGAAGACCTCAAAGTAGAGGTGCCCGAAGAAGTCTTCGGCATCAAGAAGTGGGAGTGCGAAGTGGTCTCCAACTACAATGTGGCAACCTTCATCAAAGAGTTTGTCGTGCGTTTGCCGGAAGGCGAACATCTGGATTTCCAGCCCGGCGGCTACATTCAGATTGATGTGCCTCCCGTGGTTGTGGATTTTAAGAACATAGACATCAGCCCGCGTCCGCCTCAGCCCAAAGACAAGTTTCTGCCGGACTGGGATAAATTTGACTTGTGGTCTTTGCGCATGGTGAATGAGGAGCCGATTTTCCGCGCCTATTCCATGGCCAACCATCCGGCAGAAGGCGACATTGTGATGCTGAACATTCGCATCGCCACGCCGCCCTGGGATCGCAAAAACAATACCTGGATGCAGGTCAATCCGGGGATATGCTCCTCCTACGTCTTTTCGCGTAAGCCGGGGGACAAGGTTACGATCTCAGGCCCCTATGGTGAGTTTTTCATCAAGGACACGGACAAAGAGATGGTCTATATTGGTGGTGGAGCCGGTATGGCGCCTTTGCGTTCACACATCTTCCACCTCTTCCATACCCTCAAGACGAAGCGCAAGGTTTCGTATTGGTATGGCGGGCGCTCTCTGCGTGAATTGTTTTACACGGAGGACTTCCGCGCCATTGAAAAGGATTTCGACAATTTCTCCTACCACATCGCCCTGTCAGACCCGCTGCCTGAGGACAATTGGGATGGGCCGACGGGTTTCATCCACCAGGTGGTATATGACAACTACCTCAGCAAGCATCCCGAGCCGGAGGAAATCGAATACTACCTCTGCGGCCCGCCCCTCATGTTGCAGGCCGTCCTCAAGATGCTGGACGAGTTGGGCGTGCCCGAAGAGAATATTGCCTTTGACGACTTTGGGTCGTAAAAAAAAAAGCCCTGCCATTTGGCGGGGCTTTTCATTTGGAGCTTATCTGACTAAATTTATTCTTCGGAAGTTTCTGCGGGAGCTTCCTCTTCTTCGGAATCAGAAGTGATGAAGTCTTCCGGCCGAGCCAGGCTTACGCGCACGGCTATGTTTTGTCCCGTATCTTCTTTGCGGCTGATCTGGAAGCGGACGGGGTCGTTGACGCGCAGGTCGTTGAAGTCCACGCCTTCTACTTCGGAATAGTGAAAGAAGAGGTTGTTGTCGGGATATTCGATAAAGCCATAGCCGGGCTTGAGGGCGATGATGTTGCTGAGGTGGAACTTTCCGTCATCCACCAGATTATGTGTGCTGCGTTGTGGCTTGCTGTGGCGATTTGTCTCTTCGTTTTCTTCTTCTGTGTGGTTAGAATCTTCGGTGTTTTTGTGTACGAAGAGGCTGTCAATGAGGTCTTGGTTGTCTTCGGTGGGGTTGTCTATCAACTCGTGCATGAGCACGGGATAGGTTACTTCGCGCAGCAGGTCCTGGGAGGTGCGGGTGGTGCGCAGGTTTCCGAAGTCGTCGTTGTATTCGAACTCCCAGGCCAATACCATGACGCGGGTGCCGAGCGTATTCAGTTTTCTGGCCAGAGGTACGTAATCGCCATCGGAGGCGATGAGTACTACGATGTCGAATTTCTTATACAGTGCCATCTCAAAGGCGTCTAAGGCCAGCCATACGTCAATGCCCTTTTCGCGTTTCCTTCCGGAAATGGATACCAGCGGCAGGTAGTGCGTGATGACGCCTTCCCACATCAGAATGTCGTCAAAGACGCGGTCGTAGTACAGTTGGTTGCCTTTGGTAGAGGCTTCTGAGGCGCTCATGCGGCCGCGGAAGTAGTGGGCATCTACGATTTGGCAATGGCGGGCATCGGGCAGGCCCTCCAACTCTGCTACCGAGTGACGGATGAAAGAGTGTAGCCCGCGTATGCTGATGCGGCTTTGCCGCTCGTGTACGTAGTTGTAATAGTTGCTAACGTGTAAAAAATAATTCCCGTCATAAAAAACCCCGATGGTCGTCAGGGAGGAAGAATCTCGTGACATAATTTTTAACTCTTTTTGGGTTCACAAATTGGAGCGCCTTGCTGCTACCAGGGGCAGAGAGGCCCTCTCATACCATCTTAGTGTGGCCTAAGCCACTTTTTGCACAAGCCATCAAAGTCAAAGCTACCTCTTTCAGATGGGGTACGGTATATCACTTTGTTTGATTTGCATGTTTCTTTCTATGCAACTTCTTTGGACCCTCGATTTCTGCGGGGCCGGAAGCCGTTTCAAGCTGCAAAGAAAGCAATTTTACATGAAACTTTGTGCATATAACCGGCAAAGATTTCCAGGCTCTGCCGGCCTTTTATATATCAACTGATCGTCAATGGAGAAACAAGATCAGATGCAGAAAAGTTTGGGCAACGGACTGGGCCTGCCGGTTGGTGAAATTGGCGAAATCGGGGGAAGTGGCGTAGGAACGTGACGAACGTGACAAACGTGACGAATGTGACGAACGTGACGCGTGACGGGGGCAGCCTGATCATGCCCGGGTATGGGCTCAAGGGAGCAGCTGTAAACTCACCACGGAGTACACGGGGTACACGGGGAGGAGCACGGAGAGGTCATTCTCC
>WGBN01000184.1 GCA_015494245.1 Saprospiraceae bacterium
CGAAAGCCATGTTGCAACCATCGCAATTGCTCCAGTTTTTCCAGCTCTTCGAGAGGCGTGGGCGGCAGGGCAGCGAGGCGGGGCAATATGCCCGGACGAAATCCGTAAATGCCCAGATGTTTGCACGGCATGGCGGGCGAACTACCGGCAGCCGGAGCGGAAGAGAGGGCTGTCTGCGCTGCGGCGTCCCGCCTGTGCGGAATGGCAGCACGGCTGAAATAAAGCGCATAGCCTTGTAAATCGCAGACGACTTTCACGCAATTCGGGTCTTGAAAGAGATGCGTTTCTGCGAGGGGATAGCAAAGCGTGGCGATGGGCGCACCGGCCTGGAGCGCCTGCGCAAGCTGTTCTATTTGCCGTGAGCGCACAAAAGGCTCATCGGCCTGAAGATTGATGAGGATGCCCTCGTCCAGGCCCAGCACCTGAGCTGCTTCGGCACAGCGGTCCGTACCGCTTTGATGCTCTTTGCGGCTGAGAAAAACCCGGCCGCCAAAAGCACGCACAGCTTCGGCGATCTGCTCGTCGGCAGCTGCTACCCAAACGCCCTGCACGCAAGGCGTGCGGACCGCGCTCTCATAAACCCACTGCAAAACGGGCTTGCCGTGCAAATCGGCCAGCAACTTGCCCGGAAAGCGGGAAGAAGCATAACGCGCGGGAATGATGATGTTGATCGGAAATTCCATGCTTTTCATTGAGGCCGGCGGAAAACAGCTTTGCCTTCCTGCTTGCCCTAAATTTCACAAAATATGATAACTTTGCACGTGCAAAACATGCTACGTATGAGAAAACTCCAATTTCTGCTCCTGCTGTCGTCATCCCTTCTGACGGCCGGCTTCCTCCATGCTCAAACAGACGAGCCGCACCCCACGGTTTTTCTGACGCCCCAAGATACTATTTTTTTGAGCTTACGCGGCGGAGAAAAAGTTTTTCCGCACACCATACGCGCCGGACAAAGCCTGTATGCCATTGCAAAATTTTACGGAATCTCACTCAAAAGGTTGTACGACTACAATCCGGGCTTCAGAAATCGCAATTATCAGGTGGGTGAGCAGGTCTTCATCCCCATTCCCAACCGCGCCATCATTCGCTACTGGCGCCCCGGTATGATGCGGTCGGAATATGCCCCCGTCTGTTATGTAGTGCGCAAAGGCGATACGGTTTTTGGCATTGCCAAACGCATGTTCCAAATGCCCATAGACACCATCATGCGGCGCAATGCCCTCTACGACTACAACATTGAAGTCGGGCAGCCCATCCACATCGGCTGGATGAGCATCGGCGGTATCCCCGACAGCCTGCACCACCGCCATCGGGGGCCACTCTGGGACAAAAGCTATGAGATGGAACAGCAATTTAACCAACTCGCCCTGAACAAAGCCGTACACTTTGAGCGCGGCCCCGCCTATTGGCCCAGACAGCGCGGCGCCGGAGAAGACAGCGGCCTCTATGCCTTGCACAACAAAGCCCCCAAAGGCTCCATCATCAGCATTTATGACCCCATGAGCAAACGCGAAGTGTATGTCAAAGTACTGGGGCGCATCCCCAAAACTTACGACCCTTCTACCCTGGTCGTGGTCTCCCCTGCCGTCGTGAAAATGTTTGGAGCATTAGATAATAAATTTGTGGTAGAAGTCAGGTACTTGCGGTGAGGAGTTTCACTCTTCCCACCCCTGGGCTTTGATCCACTCGTCGTTGTAGAGCTTATTGACATAGCGGCTGCCGTGATCGTGTATGACGACGACCACCACATCTCCTTCTTTGAGTTGGTCTTTCATTTGTAACAGGCCGGCGACAGCAGAGCCTGCGGAATAGCCCAGCATGAGACCTTCTTCGCGGGCCAGGCGGCGGGCCATGAGGGCGCCGTCTTTGTCGGTTACTTTTTCGAAGTGGTCAATGATGTCGAAATCCACGTTTTTGGGGATGATGTCTTCGCCTATGCCTTCGGTGATATAGGGGTAGATTTCGCTTTCGTCGAATTCACCGGTTTCGTGGTATTTTTTGAAGACGGAGCCATAGGTGTCTATGCCCCACACCTTGATGTCGGCATTTTGCTCCTTGAGGTAGCGGCCCGTGCCGGAGATGGTGCCTCCCGTTCCCACGCCGACGACGAGGTGGGTGATTTTGCCTTCGGTTTGCCGCCAGATCTCGGGGCCTGTGCTCTCGTAGTGGGCCTGGCGATTGGCGAGGTTGTCGTACTGGTTAAACCAAAAGGAATTGGGAATTTCCTCACTCAGGCGGCGAGCTACGGAATAGTAAGACTGCGGGTCATCAGCTGCTACAGCCGTGGGACAAACGATGACCTCGGCCCCAAGCGCCCGCAACATGTCTATCTTTTCTTTAGACTGCTTATCCGTCGTGGTAAAAATGCAGTTGTAGCCCTTCACCGTCGCGGCCAGCGCCAGGCCCATGCCCGTATTGCCGGAAGTGCACTCGATGATGGTTCCGCCGGGTTTAATCTTGCCTTCGGCCTCGGCCACTTCCAGCATCTTAAGCGCCATGCGGTCTTTGATGGAATGCCCGGGATTGAAGGTTTCCATCTTGATGAGCACCAGAGCAGGGATGTCGGCTGCAATTTTATGGAGTTTTACCAGCGGCGTGTTGCCGATGGTCTGGAGAATGTTTTCGTAATAATCCATCTGTCGTATCGGGCTGTCTAAAAAAGTACTTCGCTCTAAAGCGGGGCAAAAGTAAGGAAAAATGTGGAGGTATTATCTTTTCAAAGAAGCCTTGGGCAAAAGCAAGAGCGCAGCTACTGCCAGAACAGCGCCATAAATAAAGGTAGCCTCCGGCCCCAACTGATCCCACAGCAGGCCGGCGAGGAAAGTGCCGGGCAAGACAGCCAGTCCTACAGCCGTGTGGAAAGCGCCCAGCGCCGTGCCCTGCAAGTGCTCCGGCGCCAGATCGGAGACATAGGCGCGCTGCGCGCCGTCTATCAGGGCAAAGAACAAACCATAGCTCAGGAAGCTCACCAAAACCCACTCCCGCGTATCTGCAAAAATCAAGCCTATGGAGATCAGGGTAAACATGCCGTAGCCCACAGCCAACAACTTCCTGCGCCCCCACTTATCCGATAACATGCCGGCCGGGATTCCAAAAACCGAATACACCAAATAGAACAAAATGTAGTACAAAACCGCCTGCTCCTCGGAAGCGCCCACAGCACCGGCCTTCAGCATCAAAAAAGCATAACCGAAATGCCCGAAAGAAAAAACCGCAGCAGCCAGAATAAAGCGCTTCAAAACGGGAGACAAAAGACCAAAATCGCGCAGCCGGAAAAACCGGCGGGGAGAAGCGCTTTCTGCCCGCATCTCCGGTGCCGGCGCCTTCACATCTCTGAGGGGCAGAATCGCCAGCAAGACAAAAAGCGCAGGGACTATAGACCACAAAAAGACTTTTTGATAACCCAAAACCGGCAACAGCCAAAAGGCTATCAAAGCACCCAACATGGAGCCTATCCCATCCATGCTGCGGTGAAAACCAAAGGCTTTGCCCTTGATTTCCTCCGGCACCGACTCTGCCAGCAGGGCATCCCGCGGAGCCGAGCGCAGGCCCTTGCCCACCCGGTCCGTTATACGTATCAACAAAACCAAAGGCCAGCTCGAAGCCAAAGCAAAGAGGGGCTTTGCCAGAGACGAAAGCCCATAGCCAAAGAAGATAAAGGGCTTGCGCCGCGCCATGCGATCCGACCAAATGCCCGAGACGACTTTGAGCAGGGAGGCCATGGCCTCGGCAGCGCCTTCCACCAAGCCCACGATGCGCCCGCCGGCGCCCAGCTCCATTGTAAGGTACAAGGGCAAAAGAGGGAATACCATCTGACTGGCCATGTCCGTAAACAAACTGACCAGTCCCAACAAAAGCAGGTTGCGGGGAAGGCGCCACCAGGGAGCCTTCTCCGCTTGCGGCTTATTTCCGCTTTTCTTTATCTCTTTCAATGATGGTATCTATCTGGTCCGTTTTCAGGTTCTTGCCAATGAGTATGCGCTCCGGATTCAAGACGTAAATCTCAGGAGTGATATCCACAAAGTACTTGCCGTAAATGGCCCTGTTGGTGGGGTCGAAGACGTTCACCCAGGGCATCTTGTTTTTGGCGATATAGTCCACCCACTCCTGATGGTCGGTATCCAAAGCAATGCCGAAGACATCTACCTCGGGATAGTGCTTGTGGTAATAATCTACCATCTTGGGCGACTCCACAGCGCAGTGCTCACACTGGGGGTTGTACATGTACACGACGATATAAGGCGCTTTGAGGTCGTAGAGCGAACGCATTTTTCCGGAAGGGTCGGGAGCCGTAACATTGGGCCCTTTCTCCCCCAGCAGGCTGCCCGCCATTTCCTGGGCGCGCTGGTGAAGCGCATACACTTCCACAGAATCCGACCAGAAAGCCTTGTCATAAGTAAAATAGCGCTGAATCATGCGAACAAAAATCTTCTCCGAATCCATCACATGCGATTCCTTCGGGTCGTATTGAAGCACGATCCAGTTGGCGAAGTACTTGTAATATTCCTTGTCGTAGTTGGGATATTTTTCAAGACGGTCCATCAAGTCATAGGCAGATTGCAGGATGGAATCCGGTTGCTGGGGCGTCAATTCCTTGATGTAGCGTTTGAGTTTGGTGGAGATCACCGGCGTGTAGAGCAGGCGCTGATCGCTGAAATCCACATCATCCCAAAACTTCTGGCGGTAGAGATAAGCATAAAGCACATTGTCGCGCTGACCATCGGGACCGGGCTCGAGACGGATATCGGGATTCTGCCCTGCCTTTTTAAAGGTCGTAAAAAAGGTATCGGGATGCTTTTTGAACAAGTCGTCGAGAAAAGCCTTGCGCTCATCCAGCAACTGGTAGCGCTGCTGCAGCAAATTCTGATACTCCGGCGAATCCGTCTTCACCTGCCGCATCTTAGCCGTGATGCGCTCGTATTTGGGCCGCTGCTCGGCATCGAATTTCAAAGACTGATAAAGC
>WGBN01000185.1 GCA_015494245.1 Saprospiraceae bacterium
CAAAAAACACCTGTCCGCCCCGATTCACCTCGTACTCCACGGCCTCGCGGATGAGGTACTGATTAAAAACCCTTACCTCCGTGTGGATGGGTTGCCGGTTAGGCGGCGCCGTGCGCAGCACCGACAAATCGCGGGCAGCCATGAGCGAGAACTGCAGCGTCCGCGGTATAGGCGTAGCCGTCAGCGTAAGGGTATCCACATTGACTTTCAGGCGACGCAGTTTCTCTTTGGCCGCCACCCCGAATTTCTGCTCCTCATCAATGACCAACAGCCCCAGGTCTTTGAAGCCCGTCTCTTTGTTGAGCAGGGCATGCGTGCCGATGATGATGTCTATTTCTCCGGCTTTTAGTTTCGCAAAAATCTCCCGCTTTTCGGCTGCCGTGCGAAAGCGGTTGAGGTAATCTATGCGCAGGTCAAAGTCTTTCAGCCTTTCGGCAAATGTTTTAAAGTGCTGCAAAGCCAAAATGGTGGTGGGCACCAAAACCGCCACCTGCTTGCCATCGGCCACAGCCTTGAAGGCCGCCCGGATGGCAATCTCTGTCTTCCCAAAGCCCACATCGCCGCATATAAGGCGATCCATAGGGTAGGGCTTTTGCATATCTTCCTTGACTTCCTGAGTGGCCTTGTATTGATCGGGCGTATCTTCATAAATAAAGGAAGCCTCCAACTCCACTTGCAGATAGTCATCGGGCGGAAAGGCATGGCCCTCTGCAGCTTTCCGCATGGCGTAGAGCTTGATGAGCTCGCGGGCAATGTCTTTGACTTTTTTGCGGGTGCGGCTCTTGAGCTTCTTCCAACTGTCGCTGCCAAGGCGATGAATGGTCGGAGCCGTACCTTCCTTGCCGACGTACTTGCTGATCTTGTGCAGAGAGTTGATGCCTACGTAGAGCAAATCGTTGTTGCGATATATCAAGCGCACGCACTCCTGCACCTGCCCGTTGACCTCCAATTTTTGCAAGCCGGAATACACCCCCACGCCGTGGTCTATGTGCGTAACGTAATCCCCCGGCTTCAGTTCCCGCAGCATCTTGAGATTAAGCGCCTGGTCCTTCGAAAAACCCCGCTTCAGTTTATAGCGGTGAAAACGCGCAAAAATCTGGTGGTCCGTAAAGCAGGCAATCTTCAAATCCGGGTCTTCAAACCCCTCATGCAAACTCCCCACCACCGGATGAAACTCCCGAAAAGAAGCCCCGAGGTCTTCAAAAATCGCGTAAAAGCGCTCAATCTGCCGGGGATTTTCCGCAAAGAGGTAAATCTTATAACCATCGGCCTCCAACTCGTGCAGATGGTCTATCAGCAGACTAAAGTTGCGGTTAAAACTCGGCTGCGGACGGGAAGGCCAGTCCACCTTCGTCATGCCGGCATTTGCCATCCCTGGCGGGAGGCAGGCCGAAAGGCTCCGACCTCCCCGAAACCAGGCCGAAGCGCTGAAAATCGAAAACTTCTCCATGCCCTCGACCAGTTCATCCGGCCTCACAAAGCGCTCGTCTTTGAAGAACTCGCGCAATTCCTCTTCGCCCTCCTCCTCGCGTTTGCCCGAAAGGGCCTGAGCAAAAGAGACGGCCTCGGCAAAAGCCTGCTCCCAGCGAAACAGCGCATCCTCCGGCCTGCTCATCCAAACCAGCGTATCGGCAGGCAGGATGTCGAAGAAGGCCACCTTGCGCGCATCCTTAAAGCGGGTATTCAGATTGGGAATGATGGAAAGATAGTCCACGCTCTTGAGCGAAAGCTGGTCCAAGGGATTGAAAGTGCGTATGCTCTCCACTTCCTCCCCAAACAGCTCAATGCGATAAGGGTACTCGTGCCCGTAAGAAAACAGGTCGAGAATGCCGCCGCGTATGGAAAACTGCCCGGGCTCGTACACAAAATCCTCGCGACTGAAACCGTACTCTAACAACACTTCAAGAACAAAATCCAGGTCGAGCGGCTCGCCCGTAGAAATTTCGATGCGGCTCTTCTCCATAGCCCGGGGGCTGACGACACGCTCCATCAAGGCTTCGGGATAGGTAACTACTATAAAAGTGCCGCTTTTTTTCCGGCTGACGTGCTCCACGGCACGCGAGCGCAACAAGACGTTTTGGCGGTCGAGCTTCTCAAAGCGCAGGGGCTGTTTAAAGGAATCCGGAAACCACAAAGCGGGCTTGTCCGGCAACAGGCTGTTGAGCTCATTTTCGAGATAGGCGGCCTCTTCCCTGTCCTGAGCGATGTAGAGCATGGGCCGACTCTCGCGCCTGTACAAAGCAGCCATGATGAGCGTCCGTAAAGAGCCGGCAGTTCCATGCAGGGACAGGCGAGCCCGTTCTTTTCCGCTAAGGCGGGAAAGTAATTCATCCATGCGGGGCGCATGGGCGTAGGCAGACAACAAGCTCTCCAATAAGTTCACCGCCGCAAAGGTACACACTGCACAGATAACTGAAATGGCAGGCCTTTGTCCTCAATGCCTTGCACTCACCGCAATGCGGCCCCGGGCCCATAATTGGCCGG
>WGBN01000186.1 GCA_015494245.1 Saprospiraceae bacterium
ACGTTCCAAGAACTCGGCTTACACGATCAAATCCTGGAAGCCATCTCCTATATGGGCTTTAAAGAGGCCACGCCCATCCAAGAACAAGCTATCCCCCTTATTCTTCAGAAAAAAGACCTCATCGCCTGTGCCCAAACGGGTACGGGGAAAACCGCGGCCTTTATGCTGCCCATCCTGCAAGCCCTTACGGAAACGCCTCACGCAGGCAAAACCCGGGCGCTCGTCATCGTGCCCACGCGCGAACTGGCGCTGCAGATAGACCAGCAAATCCAAGGCTTCTCCTACTTCCTCGACGTACATTCTTTCGCCCTTTACGGCGGCGGCGACGGCGATGACTGGGTGCAGCAGAAAAAAGCGCTGCAAAGCGGGGCCGACATCATCGTCGCCACGCCCGGCAAGCTGCTTTCGCACCTCACCCTCGGCGGCTATGCAGATTTCAGCCAGGTCGAATACCTCATCCTCGACGAGGCCGACCGCATGCTGGACATCGGCTTTCACGACGACATCATGAAGATCATCAGCTACCTGCCCAAAGAGCGGCAAAGCCTGATGTTTAGCGCCACCATGCCGCCGAAAATCCGCAAATTCGCCAAAGAAATCCTGCATCAACCGGAGGAAATCACCTTCGCTCTTTCCAAGCCTGCCGAAGGTGTGGAGCAGGGCGTTTTTCCCGTTTACGCCAATCAAAAGACAGCGCTGTTGCGCAAGCTGCTCGGAGGTAAGGACAACCCCTACCAAACGGTTCTGGTCTTCACCTCTACCAAGCGCATGGTCAGCGAAATTGTACGCCACCTCAAAGGGCGCGGCTATGGCGTAGAAGGCATCTCCTCCAACCTCCAGCAAAGCGAGCGCGAAGAAGTCCTCAACCGCTTCCGGGCCCGCAAAACGAGAGTGCTGGTCGCCACAGACGTGCTCAGCCGCGGTATAGACATCAAAGACATCCACCTGGTCATCAACTTCGATGTCCCGCAGGATGCCGAAGATTACGTACACCGCGTGGGCCGTACCGCAAGAGCCGAAACCACCGGCCGGGCCATCACCTTCGTTACCCCCGAAGAAGCCTATAAACTCCGCCGCATCGAACAACTCATCGAGCGGCAGATACCCCGCCTGAAACTGCCCGAAGAACTGGGCGAAGGCCCCAACATAGACTCCTCCAGCCGCCGCCGCAAGGAAAATCAACGCAACAAGCGCCGCAACCGCTTCCAAAAACACGGCAAAGCCGGAGGCAAAGGCCGCAACAGAGGAAACACGGGCAGAAAAAAATCACCCCGAACGCCCCGCGATAAAAAATGAAAGTAGCAGGATTCACCTTCATACGCAATGCCATACGCTTTGATTATCCGGTAGAGGAATCCATACGCTCCATCCTCCCCCTTTGCGATTTTGTGGTCGTAGCCGTCGGCCAATCCGAAGACGAAACCCTGGAGCTGGTCCGCAGCATAGAGCCGGAAAAAGTGCGCATCTTAGAAACCCAATGGGACGACAGCCTCCGCCAGGGTGGCCGCGTACTGGCCGAAGAGACCAACAAGGCCTACCGCGCCATACGCGAAAAAGTGGATTGGTGCTTCTACATTCAGGCCGATGAAGTCGTGCATGAAGACGATTACGATGCCTTGCGGCAAAATATGGAACGCTACAAAGACGACTCCCGCGTAGAAGGACTGGTCTTCGACTACCTACACTTCTACGGCTCCTACCACTATCTCGGCGACAGCCGGCGCTGGTACCGCCGCGAAGTGCGCATCATACGCCAGGACCCCGCCATCTCCTCCTACCGAGATGCCCAGGGCTTTCGCAAAAACGGAAAAAAAATCAGAGCACAACACTCAGGCGGCCGCATCTTCCACTACGGCTGGGTAAAAAGCCCCGAGCGCCAACAACAAAAACAACGCTATTTCAACAAACTCTGGCATTCCGACGAGTGGGTGCAAAAAAACGTAGCCCCCGGTGATACCTACGACTATGCCGCCCACATAGACAGCCTCAAACCCTTTGAAGGTTCCCATCCCGCTGTCATGCAAAAGCGCATCCAACAAGCCCATTGGGATTTCTTCTTCGAGCCCTCTATGAAACGCCTTTCGGCAAAAGACAAAATAACGCGCTTTATAGAACAAAAAACGGGTTGGAGAATCGGGGAGTTTAGGAATTATCGGTGGAATCGGTGGAATTGGTGAAATCGGTGGAATCGGGGGAATCGGGGGAATTGGTTGTCGGTTGTCGGTTGAACAACGTTAGGATCGGGGTGCTGACGTAAGGAAGACCCCCGAGCCGGCCTGATTTGAACAGTTGTCCGTTGTCTGTTGTCCGTTGTCGGTTGAACAACGTTTGGGGTCCCATGATATAGGTTGACAAAAGATGGGCGACAAGCGCATAAATGTGGAAAACTTTATTTGGTTAAGAAATCAGTTTTCCAAAACTTTGAGG
>WGBN01000187.1 GCA_015494245.1 Saprospiraceae bacterium
GATTGAGGTGCCTTTGGCTTGGCGGGGGCACAATCTCGGGGCGGGTGCGCGCTTGGATTGGGTGGGGAATTCCGACTTTTTGGAGCTTGTGCCTGCGCTTCGGCCCGGGTACATTCGCTGGCCTTATGGGAATCCTGCCAACAATTATGACTGGATAGGGGGGCTGGCGAATGATGAGGTATTCAACCTGAAGTGGGCGGCACAGTTTGCCGACACTTTTGGCACCCGCTTGCAGGCGGTGGTGAATTACGGGAATGGCTCGGCGGAGGAAGCTGCCATGTTGGTGCGGTTTTGCAATCAGGCGGGGGCGCCCTGGGAGGGTTTGCGCGACAGCCTTTTGGGGCATCCGGAGCCTTTGGGGATTCAGGTGTGGGAGATTGGCAATGAAGTTACGACGGCCTGGGGTTTTGGCTGGTCGTGGCTGGGCTATCAAGAGCAGATTTTCGGGCAGGGCGGCGAAGTTCTTTACAACCTGAGCAAGGACGAAATAGACAGCCTTTATTTTTACGGCGGTTCTTTTCCGCGCAGAGGATGGGTGAATGTAGAAGGCGGCTTGGATCAGCGCACGGCCATACTCGGCGACCTGGCTTTGAGTGCCGTGGCTACAGACACCTTTGTTCATCCCGTTGAATTTCCACATTTGGATACCACTGCGCCGGATGCTGTGGAAGTATGGTTAATTCCGGATTTGGATTTGGATTGGGCTGCCTCTGTCTCGCAACAGGAGTTGTACGACTTCCTCACTGATGAGGCTCATCATTTGCCGCAAGGCACATATCACTGGGATGAGGAAAGAGTGTTTATTCATCCTCAGGGTGGTATTCCGGACAGCGTGGTGGTTTTGGTTGAATACATGAGTGTGGGGCATGACGGCGCCTTTGATTTTTTGGATGCCATGCGCGAAGCAGATCCGGAAATCAGCATTGGCTATTGCACCCGTGTCAGTGATGGTTTGGCTGCTCAAGTCGGTTTTGTGGATGATTTCGCCTCGCATTTGCCGGATTTTATTGTCGAGCATCCCTATGCCACTAACTTTACTTTTCCGGCAGCTGCCAATGGGTTTTACGAGGAGATGGTTTATGCGGCCCGCGTGAAGCGCGATCAACTTTTGGAGCGTCAGCAATTGTGGAATGAGCGGGCTGAAGACTGGCAGTTGCCAGACACTCCCGGCCTGGCTGTTACAGAGTGGAACATCGCCCTTTGTGATGCCTGCCCGAAGGATCATCCTTTCAGGGGAATTGGTGGCGGTTTATATACGGCTTCTTTTTGGGGGCAGCTTGTGGAGAGTGCTGCGCGGGGAGAGCTCGATTTGCAGGCCCTCAACCACTTTGCGATGTTGGCATCGGGAAGCAATTTTCTGCACCTTTTTCACGTCAACGATCCGGAGGGCTTTTCCATAGGGAACGAAGGTTGGGCGGCGCTCATGCTGATGGATGCCATTGGGGACGGGATGGTCTTGTTGGACAGTGTGGAGTCCATGCCGCAAATTGAGCTGTATGCTCCGGATAGCACTGTTTTTTCAGATGATGCCTTGCTGTTGTGGGCGGGCTTTCGCCAAATGGATTCCACCTGGAAACTGCTGGTGTTGAACATAGACAGCGAGCAGGCTCACGATCTTGTGGTTCATTTGCCTGCGGGTTACAGAACTGATACCGTGAAGACTTTTGTGTATTCAGGCGAGCCGTCTGACACCACTTTGTATTTTGAGGAAGCGGAGAGCTATGTGGGGGCAGGAGATTTTACAGCGAGCGCTTCGGCTTATTCCCTTTCTCTTTTCACCTTTCGGCAAATGCCTGTAGAAGTGGATGTAAGTGAGCCTGTACATTTGGATCGGGGCTGGGAGCTTTTGCGCATCAGCCGTTCGGGGAATCGCTATTTGTTGTTTATTAGTTCAAATGGCCCTCGCGAGTTGCAAGCTGACGTCTTGCTTCCTGATGGGCGCCTCCTCATGAGAAAAACCTTGAAGTTGTCAGGTGGTGAAGAGGTCTTTTCCATAGAGCTTGCTGATGTGGGGGGGAGGGTGTTTTTTTATGTGCATTGATTATTCCCGTACCTCCACAATAGTTTCGATCTCACATGGGATACCCCAGGGCAGGGAGTTCATGCCTACGGCGGAGCGGGCGTGTTTGCCATTTTCTCCAAAGATTTCAACCATGAGGTCGGAGTAGCCGTTGATGACTTTGGGGTGGTCGGTAAAATTGGGGGTGGCATTGACCATTCCAGAGCTTGTTTTTTGTTAGATATACTCCTCCACTTCCAGTCGCATTTGATGGAGTTCGGCCAGTTCTATGGGTTGGCGGGAGAGCAGTTTTTGGTAGCGCAGCAGGGCGCGGAAGTCGCGCAGGCGTTCGTCGTACCACTCGTAGAATATGCCGGCGGGGATGAGGCTGGCGAAGTAGAGCCAGGCGTTGAGTTCGTGGCCGTGCCAGGCGATGGAGAGCGGCATCCATTTGGCGAAAGCCCATACCTGTAAGGCGTAAAAAAGGGGAAAGGCGATGAGGGCTATGCCAAATTTATAGGTGGGGTCGTAGGAGGGGTCCTGGTTGAGTTTTTGGCTGAGGCGGCAGAGGGTGGTAACGGGCAGGAGGTTGTTGAGCCAGCCGTAGAGGGCGGGGAGGGCGCCGAGCAGGAGCAGGAGTATGTTGGCGGGTTTGATGTGTTGGCGCAGCAGGGCGCGGTGGTTGATTTGCAATTCGCGCAGGCGTTGCTCATAGTTTTTCATCCTTTGCCGAAAGGCAGACCATTGCTCAGCGCTTTGATCGCGCAGGCGGTGCCATTTTTTGAGGGCTTGTTGAAGCTTGAAAAATTCTTCTTTGGGGCTGAGTTGTTTTTTGCCCCGCACGATTTCGCGTGCCAGGGGGATGAGCTCTTCTTCCTCTCCGTCGCGGGTGCCGAGCAGGAGTTGGCCCATTTGTTTTTGGAGCTCGTCGGTGTAGGCCCGGACGGCGGCGCGGGGGTCTTCGAGGTATTGCTGTTTATATGGGGCGAAGGGTAACGGCTTGCCGATGTTGAGAAAGAGGCGGGAGCGGAATTTGCGGGTGTTGTCGTAGTTGAGGCCGACGGGTTGCAGGACGAGGTTGAGTTGGAAGTCGTGTTCGGCTTCGGTTTGGAGGCCGATGCGGGCGGCGCCGGTTTTGAGTTTTCGGAGGTGGTATGCGGGCAGGCTGGTGCTTTCGGGAGCGATGAAGAGGCAGCCCCCTTCGGAGAGGAATTGGCGGGCGGCGGCGAAGGACTGTTCGTTTTGGAGGGGTTTTCCGCCGGTATCTTCGTAGCGCTGCACGGGGATGCAAAAGAAGGTGCCGAAAAACCATTTGCCGAAAGGCGAGGCGAAAAGGCCGGCATTGGCGAGGAAGTACACCGGTCGTGGCATGACGGCAGCGGCATTCAGCGGGTCGAGTATGGTTGCGGGGTGGTTGGCGGCGAGGATACAGGGGCCGCGTTTGCGCAGGTGTTTTTTGCCCTGTATCTGCGTGCGCCGGTGGTAGAGCCGCAGGGCCGGCTTGAGTACGATTTTAAAGAGGTAAAATGCGAAGTACATGAGGATTTTCATGGGGTAAAAATAGGTTTTTTTTGTGGGGGGGCAAAAGAAATGGAGAGACAAACAA
>WGBN01000188.1 GCA_015494245.1 Saprospiraceae bacterium
ACACGTGACAGACGTGACAACCGTAACCGAATCATGCCGGAATACGGGTCCCTTAGCGTCTTTGCGCCTTAGCGAGAAATAAAAACGTGACGAACGTGATGAACGTAAAATTGGGAGAACTCACCACGGCGCCCACGGAGTTCACGGAGTGCTCACGGAGAGGTCATTCGCCATCATCCCCCCACTCCCAAAACGCTAAACACTAAACTGTCCATTCTCCATTCTTCACTCTAAGAGGCCGGCTCGGGGGTCCTCCTTCGTCGGCACCCCGATCCTTTCGTTACTCCATTCTCCATTCTCCATTTTCCATTTTCCATTCTCCATTCTCCATTCTTCATTTTTCATCCCTCTTCATAATCATTTCCATCACCTCGGCCAGTTGGTCGGTGCCGATGCGTTTGGAGAGGATTTTTTTGTTTTTGTCGAGGATGTAAATCTGGGGCGTTGAGCGGACGTCGTAGATGGTTTTGTAGCGGGAGCGGTGATAGGGGTCCATGACGTTGACCCACAGCTCCATGCCTTCGCGTTCGTCTATAAACTGCCAGCACTTGTCTTTTTCGTTGTAGAATTTGGTGCAGACGGCGAAGACTTCTACGCCCCGGTCTTTGAATTTTTTGTAGAAGTCAATCACATCCGGCATGCCCTTTTTGCAGTGGCCGCAGTCGGGGTCCCAGAAGAGGAGGACGGTGTAGGGGGCATCCACTTCGTGCAGCGAGATTTGCCTGCCGTCGCGGGTTTCCATCTTAATGTCGGGCGCGATTTTGCCAATGAGCAGAGGGCGCAGGATGTCGGCATTTTCCAGGATTTTTTGGAGTTGCTCTTCATCTGTCCAGGTAGCGAGGCCTTTGGCGTAGTAGTTGTCCACCAAATGCACATAGACGGCGTCGAAGCCGACGATTTTGGAGGCGGCGTAATCGTTGAGGAAGCGCACGAGATAGTGCTTGAAAGTTTCGGGAGCGGGCTTCATGCGCTCGAGGATAAAATCCAGAGAAGCAGAGATGGAATCCGGATGTTGGACGGTCAGTTTGTCTAAGTAATAGCGGATGTGCTGGTGGAGGAAAGGCGTTCGCAGCATAGCGGGGTAGTCCAGTTCGATGTTGTCGAAGTAGTGCTGCTTGGTGTATTGCCAGCGGGCTATTTGCCGCTCTTCATCCTCTTTGATGTCGGCAAAGTCGGGGATATCCACCGGCAGGTTGGCTTTGACGAAAGTCGCTGCCAGTGTTCCCCGGTGCTTATTAATGAAATCCTTTTGATATTGGCTGACCTTCTCGTTAAGCGCCTCCATTTTGTCCTCCAACTTTTTGCGCTTTTTCTCATCCTCTTCGGCCTGAATAGCCTGTTGAAGTTCTTGGGCAGGCTTGCGTTGATCTCTCAGGAAGAGGACGTACTCCATGAAGAGCTCATTGTCTTTGGAGCCTTCAAATTTGAGGTCGTAAGCCATGTCTTCACCAAAGTGCGTTTTCACGCTAAAGCGCTGATCATCCTCCGGCAACAAGAGCTGAAAGAACTGGAATTGCGGCGGGAAAACGACCAGGTACATACCTGCCGGCAGGGGGTCGTCCCCTTCAAAGAGTACCTTGCCGTTTTGGGCTATAGCCGTATCCACCAGATATTCTTTGTCGTACAGATAGTAGCCGAGATAAACCGTATCTCCCTGAAAGCCTTCAGCTTCTACCTGAATGTGATAGCCCTTTTGGGCCATAGCTGTTGACGAAAGCAAGCAAAGCAGCAAGGCTGCCCGTAAAAAGCGACTCATGGTGTTAAGTGTTTTCCATAGAAACAATAAAGACGGAGCCGGAGCTCCGTCTTCTGAGTTTTGTCTGAGAGAGAACGGAACTCCGCTCTCTTAAACCTCTGAAAGGGCTTAATTGTTGCCCTGGTTGTCCTGGAGTTCCTGTTTTTTCTTTTCCAGTTCGGCCACTTCTTTTTTGAGTTCTTCGAGGCGTTTGAGGGTGATTTGGATTTCGACCTGGGCGTCTTCTTTCACCTTATTGATTTGCTGCAGGGCATCCTGTTTGGCCTGATAGATGGCATCGGATTGCTGGCGGCGTATGGCGGCGAGTTCTTCATCGGCATTTTCGCGGGCCTCCTGAACTTCGCGTGCATACTGCGCTTTTTTCTCCTGGGCTGTTCTGCGTGCGTCGGCAATTTCCTCGGCGGCCTGTTTAC
>WGBN01000189.1 GCA_015494245.1 Saprospiraceae bacterium
GTACTTCATGATGTCTGCAATCTCTTCCACCTTTTCGACTTTGGCGTCTAATTGGTTTTCGTTGACCACCTCTTCTACGAGGGCGGTGAGTTGCTGGCATTTAGGGCAGCCTGTGCCCAAAACTTTGATGAGTTTGCTCATTGCTTTACAGTTTTGTTTATCGCCAATAGGCGATGAGTTGAGTGAAAAAAAATGGTTTCGTCCTTACTTGTCAAAAAAATTGGCGAAGAGTTTTTTTGCTTCTTCCCAGTTTTTCTTATTGATGCAGTACTTGATCTTGGGCGGCTTCAGCTCACCCTGTATCAGTCCGGCTTTTTTGAGTTCGTTGAGATGCTGGGACACAGTGGATTGAGCGAGAGGCAGCACATCTACCAGGTCTCCTGTAAAACAGCAGGATTGCCCTTCGAGCAATTTGAGAATCTCAATGCGCGTGGGATGTGCGAGGGCCTTGGCAAAGGCTGCAAGGCGCTTTGTCTGTTCGTCGTATTCGATATGTTCCAGCGTCCTCTTCATTTCTAATCGCAAATATACGATGAGTTTTTCAGATGAACAAAAAAAGAGGGCAGAAAGTTTGGACCCGAAGATATCGCTTTAATGGGTATCCAGGGGAGAGCCTTTTCCGGGCAGGACCCAGGTATCATCATCGAAGCGATTGGTTTTGTCTGTCCCCCAGCCTGTGCCGGCATCGTAAATCAAGCCAAAGACGATGTCTCCCCATTGTGTCAGGCTTGGTTCGCCAACGGCTACTGCCTGGCCTTTTCGGATGACTTTGATGGGGGCGTCCCAGTTTTTCCAGTTGCCGGCTTGTATTTGCCGGCGTTTGGAAATTTCGTTTTCGCTATCCATGTAGTACATCCAGTAGGTTCCTGTGGAGTCTTGCCAGAGGTGAGGCATGTCTTCGAAATTCGGGCTGTTGAACTGCACGCCCTCGGGTTCTGACCAGCTGTCTCCCGCATCGTGGCTGAGCGAAAAGTAGATGTCCGTATCCCCTTTGCCGCCCGGGCGGTCGGCTGAGGAGAAAAAAAGGACGAGTTCATTATTTGATAGCCGTTCCAAATGGGGGTTGTCTTCTGATGTTTCCGGAAAGTTGACAGGGGGCGGTAAATGGATGAAAGAGCCGCTTGGATTTCTTCCGGTATTTCTGAAAAGACAGATGTCGTTGTTTTCGTTTGCGGCAGAGGGGTCGGGATTTAAGTAGGTGAATACGAAATAGTCTGCCTGAGAAGGATTCGTGTCGTTTAAAATTACTTGAGGTGCTCCATCCAGGGTTGCATAAAAATTGATGTTGGAGATTTGCCATTCGGGAAAGGGCTGAGTCAGGGAGTCGCGTTGACTGATCAAAATATCGGAGCTCAGAAAATAATCACAGACGCCATCGAGAACAGGAGGGATTTCTTTGAGGATTTCCTGAAAGGGTCCTCTGAGATAAGGTTCTACTTCACAGGGGTCCGGCTCCCCGTCGCTCAAAAAAGTGAAAGCGAGCAGATCCATAGGGGTGTAAAAGCAGTAGAGCGTGAGTCCGTCTCGGGTGATGTATTGTCCATCTTCCCAGCCGAGGTTGCTTATTTCGAGCCGGTAGGGATTGCCGTATTCGTCGGGGAATGCCGCGATGGGCTTTACGCCGGCTTTGACGGCATCCCAATCCGGGCCTGGGCCGGCGTTATGCTTTTTACAGCTCAGCACCATGAGGGTGATGGCAAGAAGGGCGCTTATTTGGCATCCGGACATGGCTTTTATTTTTACAGACGTCAAAGCTGTCCTTTTTGTTACTGCATCTGAGCGTGCAGATCATTGTACCAAAAAGCGTTTACTCACTACGCCTTTATCCGTTCTGATTTGTATGAGATAGATGCCTTTCGGCAAATGTTGCAAGTTTATGGGGAGCGTGCTGTGTTTGCCGGAGAAGGGGGCCTGCAGCAGCTCCTGCCCGGATAAATTGAGGAGTCTCAGGCGACCGTTCCGGATTTCTTTGCGGACAGAGACCGTGAGTGTTTCTGAAGCGGGGTTGGGCGCTATGGAAATCAACTCTTGAGAGGGCGTGGCTTCTTGTGCTGCCACATCTATGGGGATGCCGCCTATAAACAGGTGTATTTCAGATAAAAACAGTTGAGGCAAATAGTAATTGAGCGGGTCTCCGTCTAATCTTAGTAGAATTTCCTCGGCCTCTTCCTCCAGGCCGTCGTCAACGGCAGTGAGGGTGAAGTGCAAGTCTGTACTGTCGGGAGGCAGGATTTGTACGCCCGGATGGTAATCGTAGTCTAAGCGGTTTTCTGCCGTGCCGAGGAAGTCAAAAAAGACGGGCAGGGGATGGTCGTAATAATTGGCAATACGGTTGATGTGAAAAGAGACCGTGGTGTCGCTGCCCTGTTCGTAGGCGATGGAGTCGTTATTTTGCTGGAGCTCAATATGGGAGAGGGGGATGTAAGTGTAACTTTCCACATCTAAGTTCACATTTTGCTGAGGCCCTTCGATATGGTAGGAGGCATTGCCGTTAGAGGCATTTTTGACGATGAAATTTCCATGGACGTTTTCAACTCCGCTGGCAGTTCCCCAGTGGCTGATGTTGAGGAAGTCGCGGTTGAAATTCAGGTCATCAATGAGGATGTTTGTAAACTGGAGGTTTCCTACGGGGTCGCCGGAATAGTCATAGGGAGACTGGATGAATACAGGCATGTCGTATGGCCCTCCGTCGGTGCCCGTATTTCGGATGACTATGTTTTTGAAGGAGAGAGTGATAGAAGCCCTTTTATCTGAAAAAATGGCATTGCCGGGTTGATTTTCTATGAGGCAGTTTTCAAAGTACAGGTAGCCTGTAGGTGCGCTTGAGGCATTGACATCTATGGCGATGCCTTCGTGCTGGTTGGATGCGATGTAACAGTCGGAGACTTTGATGTTTACAGGCTCGGAGGAGCTGTCCAAATTCCAAAGTGAGCACAGCAGGCCGCCTCCTTCATTGCCAGTGATGCGGCAAAATTGAATGCGAATGTTGTCGAGTTGGTCATAAGTATTGTCGGGCTCAAGGTCTATGCCGAAGGCCGGAGGGGTACCGGAGGTGTTGATGATTTCGCAATGTTCGATGAGGACGTTTTTTGCAGAGGTGATGCTGATGCCCTGGCGATAGTTGTCATCTATTTTGCAGTTTTTGATGTGGATGTCTTCAGAGGGCACCGCCTGCTGCCACAGGCCGCTGATCTCTATGCCATCGCCACCGCTTGAGGCGAGCTCCAGGCCAAAGATGTTGATATTGCGGCAGCCTCTGAGAGCAATGACGTGCCGCCATTCGCTGCCGTCGTTTAGGGCAATGTATTCTTCCTTGTTCATTTGCAGGCGGGCACCATAGCCGATGAGCGTTACATGCTGGCAGTTGAAGAAAGTGAGAAGGCCTCTGTAGAGCATATCGTCGTAAGCACCTTCCAGTGCACGCACAACTACTCCGGCTTCGAAAATGATGACTTTGTCATTTACATTTTCCTCAAAGACCAAAGGTCCTGAGACCCAATCGCCGTCTTGGAGGTCCACTATGAGCGTGTCTGCTTCAAAGGTAAAAGCGTCATACAGCGCTTGGGTGTCGTCTTGTCCGTTCCAGCCAAAGGAAGAGGCGAGTATGGAGGATGCCTGTGTTTTTAATGCAAGCAAAGATGAAAATACGAGGATGAATAATTTTGTTTTCATGATGTGTATGTTTTTTACAAATATACTTAAAAAAAGTAGTTTGAGCGGTGCAAACCGCTCAAACTACTATAATTGTAATGCCGGCGTCATATTTCATTTGGCGAAAGCCAAAGAAAAGGCTGCCGTATGCTTTACAGCAGGTACAATACGCCAAGGAGGCCGACTCCTCCCAGTACAATGGCATAGGGGAAGGCCATTTTCACCATTTTTCCATACGACAGATGGATGAGGGGTGCGAGTGAGGAGGTAAGCAGGAACAGAAAAGCTGCCTGGCCGTTGGGTGTGGCAACGCTTGGCAGGTTGGTACCGGTATTGATGGCGACGGCCAGCTTTTCGTATTGCAGGCGCGTCAGTTCGCCGGCTTCAAAGGCTGCCTGCACCTCGTTGATATAGACTGTGGCAACGAATACGTTGTCGCTGATGGCCGACAAAATGCCGTTGGCGATATAAAACATGGCCGGCTGTATGGATGGATCCATGCTCAGGGCCAAGTCAATGACGGGCTTGAAAAGGTGTTGGTCGTGGATCATGGCTACGATGACGAAAAACACCACGAGTAAGCCCGTAAAGGGTAGCGCTTCTTCAAAGGCCGGGCCTATTTGATGCTCATCGGTTATGCCCATGAAAGCTGTCTGAAAGACAATCAATGCCAGTCCGATAAAACCTACCGGAGCCAGATGTAAGCCCAGACCAATGACAAGCAAGATCATAGCTATGGCCTGAACGAGCAGTCGCTGTTTTTCTTTTTGAGAGCGCTTGGCATCTTCTATCTCGGTGTAGTTTTCGATGATGGTGCGAGCTGCTTCCGGGAGCTTTGCACCAAAGCCAAACCATTTCGTTTTTTCAAGCAGGATGGTAGTCAGCAAACCTGCGAAAAAAACGGGAATGGTAATATTCTTCATTTGCATGAAAAACTCTGTAAAGTGCCATCCCATTTTATCACCTATAAGCAGGTTTTGCGGTTCGCCAACCAGGGTCATTACGCCTCCGAGGGCTGTTCCTACGACGCCGTGCATGATCAGGCTTCTCAGAAAACTGCGAAACTGCTCAAGGGTTTCGCCACTTAGCTGCTTGCGGTCTAAATGCCCGTCTTTGTCGAGGTCTAAATCACTGGAGTGTATCTTGTGATAGACTCCGTAGAAACCAACGCCGACACTGATTAATACTGCAGTAACAGTTAGAGCATCTAAAAAAGCAGAAAGAGCTGCAGAGAGGGTGACGAAGAGCAGCGAGAGCGCCAACTTTGACTTTACTTTTGTGAAAACTTTGCTGAAGATGAACATCAACAGGGGCTTCATAAAGTAAATCGCTGCCACCATGAACATCAATAGCAAAATGACCTCTAAGTTTTGCTCTACCTCGTGATAAGCGCTCTTAGCTGTTGTGAGCTTAAGGAACAAAGCCTGGATGGCAAGTAATCCGCCTGTAACGAGCGGATAGCACTTCAAGGCCATAGCCAAGGTGAAGATAAACTCTCCGATAAAAATCCAGGCAGTGATGACCGGCCCGAGCAGAAAGTAAGACAATAGGTTGAAGATCAGGAAACCAATGATGGTGTACTTATACCACAGGGGGCTGTTTCCCAGAAAATTCTTGAGCATGGGTTGGGTGTTTAAGTTGGGAGTTTGTCTAATTGGAGTGTCGCGCCTTCTTGCTTAAGTCGGGGTTGAAGACCAGGGCAAACTG
>WGBN01000190.1 GCA_015494245.1 Saprospiraceae bacterium
GTTGTTTTACAGACTGTGTATGGCTTCTGCCGGTTTGAGGCGTATGGCTTTCCAGGCGGGATAGAGCGAGCCTATGAGGGCTGTGAGAAGCACGGCGAGGCCGATTTGCCAGTATTGTTCGGGCGGCAGTTGGAAAACGACGATGGATCCCAGGCCAAATTCCTGCATGCCCTCCGAGAAGGCGGAGAGGTCCAGTCCGGTGGTGCCGAGGTAGATCATGCTGAGCAGCATGAACAACATGCCGAGGGGCGCTCCGATGATACCGAGCATGAGGGTTTCGAGTACGATCATGCCAAAGACTCTTCGCCGGTTCATGCCGATGGCCATGAGCATGCCGAGTTCGCGCACGCGCTCCAGCACGGCCATGAGCATGGTGTTGATGATGCCGAATATCAGCGCCAGCATGACGATGAAGACAATCATGCCGATGGTGTATTTCATTTGATTTTGGAAAAGTTCTATTTCGGGGGCGAGCTGTTTGTAGGTCTCCACTTTCCAATCCGGATTTATGAGGCGCAGTCGGGCTGCGAGGGTATCTACTTTTTCATCCGAGTTCAACAACACGGCAATTTCATGTGCAGCATCAGGGGGTATGTTGAGGATGTGGTTGAGGTCTTTTCGCAGGATGAGGACTTGCAGCTCATCGCGTTTGTTGTTGTTGGTTTCGTACAGGCCGATGATGCGGAAAGAAGTTGCGACCACATCACCATCGGTATTTTGGAGAGTCAACACGACTTTTTTGTGTAGCCCGACTTTGAGCAGGGATGCGAGGCGCGTGCTGATGATGATGGGGTGTTTTTTGGGGCTTTCGCCAAACCATACCCCGTCCACGATGTTCCTGTCGAATTGCGTAACCTCCTGCTCCTGCCCGGGGATTACGCCTTTGACCATGACGCCGCGGGAGGACTTGGCAGAGGCAATGATGCCCTGAGCGAGGCTTCGCGCCGTAACGGCTTTAATGTTGGGTAGCTCTTGTTCTTTTAAGGGTATTTGCCGTAAGGCTGAGGACAGTGAATCTGCATTTTGCAGGTAATATTTGGCTTCGGGATTGTCTCTGAAGTTTTTGTCGTGGATTTGCAGATGGGAGAGGTCTTCGCGAATGGCGTTGTTGACATAGCTTTGTGTCATGCCATTGACGTAGCCCAGAATCAGGAGTACGGCCCAGACGCCGAGGGCGATGGCTATGATGACGACCCAGGAGCGCAGCGGGTTTCGCCAGATGTTCCGGTAAGCGATTTTAAAAAGCATGCTCTTTATGATTTCATGGCCTCAACGACCTTTGTTTTGTGAATGACCCAATAGGGGTAAACGGCAAGTATGGTGGTCAGTATGAATACGACAACAGCCTGTTTGACGAAGATGTCGGGATCGAAAGCTGCCGGAAAGATGGGTTCGAATCCAAATTTCCGGTAGATTTCGGTGGTGTCTTCCGACATTTTTGTGAGGTCTATGGGGTGTTGATGGAAGTAGTAAATGACGGGAAAGCTGGCGGCGAGGCCAAGCAGTGCCCCGATCAAGCCGATGAAGGTGATTTCCAGCCAAAACATGAGTCCCAACAGATAGCGTTTCATCCCAATGCCTATGAGGACGCCGATTTCGTAGAGTCTTTCGCGGGTCATCATGAGCAGGGTGCCGAAGATGCCGAAGGCGACGATGAGGTAGAGGATGGCGAGCATGAGGAGGGCGCCGGCGGTGTCAATGGCGCGGGCTTGCAGGAGCTCGGGCATCATGTCCATCCAGGAGAGCAGTTCGTAAGTGTTGGTGTCTATGTGTTGTTGTAGTTGTTTTGTAACTTTTTTCACATCGGTGCCGCTTTGCATGAAGAGGGCGAGGGTAGTGATGCGGTTTTCTGCCCCGTACATTTGTTGGGCGGTTTTCAGGGGGAGGAAGACAATTCGCTCGTTGAGTTCGGGGGAGGGGAAGTGGAGGATGCCTTTGAGTACGTATTTGCCTGCTGCATTGACGCCGTGATAGCCTTGTCCGATGAGTACGAGGGTGTCGCCGGGTTTGAGTTGGAGGTGAGCGGCGAGGGCATCGGGTATGAGTGCGGCGTTTTCGCCTTGTTTAAAGTAGTCTCCTTCGATGAGGTGTTTAGATATTTGCGTGGCTTTTTCTTCGGCCAAAGGATCTATGCCGGTAACCATTACCCCACGGCTGTTGTTACCGGCGGAGGCCAGGGCGAAGGACTCCAGGCGGGGGGCTATGGCTGTTGTTTGTGTTTGTTTTTTTAGTGTTTGGATTAAGCTGTCAGAGGGCTGGAATGCTTTGTTGATGGTTTGTTCGTCCCAGTAGCCTTTTTTATGAATTTGCACATAGCCGGTGTAGGAGCGCAGGATGTTGTCTATCATGCCATCCCAGGCACCTCTTTGGATGGACATGAGCAGGGAGGAGAGCAGTACGGCGAGGAAGACGGATGCTGCGGTGATTAGTGTTCGGCGTTTGTTTCGCCAGATGTTGCGCCAGGCGAGCATCAGCTCAGTTTTGAGGACGGAGGCGAATTGATTTTTTGTTTTCGTTTTCATGATGCGATTTGGATGCGGCAGGGGGCCATGCGGGTTTAGGGCATGGCTCCTGTCGTCATGGTTTTATTTCAGTCTTTTCATGTTTTGCACGGAGAAAAAGCTGTCGGGGATTTTGATGTCGAACTCCAGATCGAGGTAGCGGATAAGGGTGCGGTTTTCGGGTTCTTCGGCGGGGATGACTTCGAGCAGGGTGGGGAGGGTGCGTCCGCCGAGAGTTTTGATTTCCTTGCCGAGTATGGTGTGTATGAGGTATCCGTCTTCGTCGTAGAATTCGACCTTCAGTTCGAGGAAGTCTTTTTTGCTAATCCACATTTCGATGCTTCCCCAGACGACGCCGGCCTCTTCTTTGGGGATGAGTTTGATGTGGTAGCAGGCTCTGCCGTCTATGGTTTCTTCGCCGAGGAGTTGGTGATGATAGTCCTGGCTGAGGGAGGATTGCCGGACGAGGTCGTCGTTGGAGAAGTCGGAGCCCATCCAGGATTGAGCCATCATGGACGGCGGCATTTTAATGACGCGTTCGATGGAGGGTTGCCAGTTCCAGAGTTCTTTGTTGCGTTTTAGGAAGGCCGTGCCTCTTTCGCGGGCGGGGGCGGTGATGAGCACCATGGCGTAGTCATTGCCTTTGCTCCAGATTTTCATGCGGAGCGTTCGTTGCCAGTCGGGGCGTATGATGGTCATTTCCATTTCTCCGCGGCTGGTTTTTCCGCGAAATTTTTCCTCTGCCCGCTTGACGATTTGTTCGGCGGAGAGGGTGTTTTGAGCGGGCAGCATTTGCCGAAAGGCAAATAAAGCAAAAAGAGAAAGGAGGGCGGGGAAAAGCGCTTTGCGTTTCATGTCTTTATTTGTTTTGGGTGGGTAAAAAGCGTTTTAAGAGGTGTTTTTGCATTTGTTGGAGCGGGTAGTCTTTGGGGAGGAAGAGGTAGTGCAGCAGGACGCCGTCTAAGGTGGCGGCGAGGAAGCGGGCTTCCAGTTTCGGGTTTTCGGAAGATAGTTGTTTGAGGAGTTTGGCCATTCTTTGGAGGCTTTCGTTCATAAAGGTGTGCAGGGGTTGTTGAACGAGTTCGAAGGTGTCGCCTTTGAGGAGCATGAGGGTGTAGAGGCGCCAGTAGTCGGGCTGCTCGGTGGCTGCCTGGAAGACGGCTTCGAGCAGGTGTGTGAGGACTGTTTCGGGGGGTGCGCCTGAGTCGTAGATGCTGCATTCCAGGTGGCGCAGCAGTTCGATGCCCTCCCGGATGATGGCGAGTAGCAGGCTTTGCTTGCTGTCGAAGTAGTTGTAGATGAGTCCTTTGGAGACTCCGGCCTCGCGGGCGATTTCGTCCATGCTGGTATTGCCGTAGCCCTTTCGGGCAAATAATTGCATGGCTGCTTGCTTGATGAGGGCGCTGCTCTCTTCGCGCATTTGTCGAAATCGTTGCTGCTTTTTATCGGTCATTGACTGACTATTTAGTCAATAAACGAGTGAGGGAGGGGGAAAGTTGCGTGAGGGGGGGATTTTTTGGTGGAAGCGGTGAAAGCGGTGGAATCGGAGGAATCGGCCCGGCGGGGCGGACTTTTTTTGAAAACAGGCTGTCTATTTGTCTTAATCTTACAGTTTTCCCCCACAATACTTGCAGAAAGCGGCATCTGAGGTATGGCCTTCTGCGCTGCAGTGCGGGCAGGCTTGGGTGGAGACTTTGTGTTTCTGGTAGTTGCTATGTACGATGTCGGCAGAGATGATGCCGGTGGGGACGGCGATGATGGCATAGCCGATGAGCATGACGATGGCGGAGAGGAATTGGCCGAGGCTGGTGAGGGGAGTGATGTCGCCATAGCCTACGGTGGTAAGGGTAACGATGGCCCAGTAGATGCTGTGGGGGATGGAATCGAAGCCTGGATTGACGGGGCCTTCAATCAGGTACATGAGGGAGCCGATGATGGTTACCAGAACGAGTACGAAGGAGAGGAAGACGAGTATTTTGGGCATGCTACGACGCAGGGAAGCAGTGAGCAGACGGGCTTGTTTGAGGAAGCCCACCATTTTGAAAATACGGAATATTCTAAGCAGGCGCAGGGAGCGTATGACGAGCAGTGAACTGCTCCCTGTGAGGAAGAGACTGAGATAGGTTGGGAGGATGCTCAGTAAGTCAATGATGCCGTAGAAACTGAGGATGTAGTGCCTGGGCCTATATACGCTGTAAATCCTCAGGATGTATTCAATGGTGAAAAAAACCGTAAATCCCCACTCCAGAGCGTAAAAGAACCGGCCATAGCGCTGTCCATACTGGGGTATGGATTCCAAAATAACGACCAATACACTGGCGAGAATGGCGATGAGCAGAGCTACATCAAATGCTTTGCCGGCCGGAGTATCGGCCTCGAAGATGATTTCATGCAGTTTTTGGCGCAGCTTGTTTTGTTTCATCCTGATGCGGAATTGGCTTCGTAATTCGGTTTGTGAAGGGGAAGATAGGGGATTTTTGGAAGATTGGTGGAATTGGCGGAATCGGTGAAAGCGGAGGAATCGGAGGAATCGGCCCGGCGGGGCGGACTTTAGTCCGCCCGCCAGCTAAGCGGGCTTTAGCCCGCGCCCCCGTTGCATTTAAGCACTAAATTTTTTTCTAAAATCGCACCTATTTAAAACAAAATGTTGTATCTTTGCGGCAAGAGTCTTTGTCCCAGGGTACTTTGTACCTGTTTATAAGGCCTTTTTGAGTATATTTTAAAACAAAATGTGTTATGATGGCTTTGCTTCGTTTTTTCAGTCGTTTTGTCCGACGGCATTGGTTTCCGCTGCTTTTGGCGGGCATAGCCGTCTATGTGATGCTTCAGAAGGAGCTGCGCGTTGTCTTGTATTTTCAAAAGCCCGAGGCGAAGGTGGCGGTACAGGAAGGGGCGGCAGGTGAGGAAAAAGCTGTGGATGCAAAGGGGGAGGGAGATGAAGATGATAAGGGGAGTTTGATGGGG
>WGBN01000191.1 GCA_015494245.1 Saprospiraceae bacterium
CATACTCGAGCGCTTTGCACGGGAAGACTTTGAGCTCATCACCTGCGCACGTCATGCCGAAGATTTGGAACATTTGGCGAAAGCCTTTACCCAAGCCCATCTCCATACCTTTGTCGCAGACCTCAGCAAAAAAGAAGAAGTACTGCGCTTTGCTGCAGAAGCTTTAAAAATTACAGACAAAATAGACCTGCTGGTGAACAATGCCGGTGCGTTCAGACCCGGAGACATCGCCGACGAACCGGAAGGACAATTGGAATGGGCCATACGCACCAACCTCTACAGCGCCTACCATCTGACGCGGGCTCTGCTGCCCTCTATGCTGGAAAGGGGAAAAGGACATATCGTCAACATCTGCTCCATTGCCAGCCTGAAGGCCTACCCGCAGGGGGGCTCTTACAGCATCTCCAAATACGCCCTGCTCGGCTTCAGCAAAAATTTGCGTGAAGAGCTCAAAGACAAGGGCATACGCGTTACCTCCATCATGCCCGGCGCGACCTGGTCGGATTCCTGGAAAGGCGTGGACCTGCCCCGCGAAAGGCTGATGGAAGCTGAAGACGTGGCCAAAGCCGTTTGGTGTGCCTGGGACATGGGTCCCTCGGCCGTGGTGGAAGAGATTGTGATGAGGCCGCAGCTGGGTGACTTATAAAAACAAAAAAGCGGGTAAAACCCGCTTTTCTCATCTCCAGCGCCGGCGCTGCTGCTTATTGCCTTTGCGCTGAGAGCCGGATTTTTTCTTCTTGCTGCTGTTGCCGGCGATGTTGCCATTGCCTTTGACCATTTGAAGCAGATCTGGAATAAACACCTCTTTGGGCAGGGACAGTTTGCCATCTGACAGCTTCTTCAAATCCGCTTTGATGAGGTCGTCCGTCACATTGGACTCCTGGTTCCAGGTACGATAGGCGAGCTTCATGTAGGCAGCTATGGTGAGTACAAACTCACGGCGTTTTTCTTCATCCTCTTCGGCAATGGCTTTTTCGACCAGGCGCTGCACATTGTGCCCGTAATGGCGAAGTTTATAAGCCGACTCCGGGTAAGGAATAGGCTCGGGCTTCTTCTTGTCCCCTTCGGGAGTGGGCTTTTCACCGGTGGGCGGCTCTACATCCAAATCGTAATTGGCGATGCGGAAAATGTTGTTCCATATTTTTCTTTCGGCGCTGTCCTGATTCTTTTCCTGAGGAAACATGATGGAGATCAGGTAGGCAATTTTTTCTACAAAAGCCTGTCGCTTTTCCTTGTCTTCAATGGTCTGGGCATAACGCACCAGGTTTTGGATGTTGCGGCCGTATTCGGGAATGACCAGAGGTTCGCGTTCGGAGTTATAAGGAATGTTGTGCATATCTTGGTTTGGTTTTGTAATGGTTGGCATGAGGGGTGGTTTATTCCACTGTTACAGATTTAGCCAGGTTTCTGGGCTGATCTACATTGCAGTTGCGCATCACGGCTATGTGATAGGAAAGCAGTTGCAAAGGTATAACAGAAAGCAGAGGTGTCAAAACTTCTTCCGTCTCGGGAATTTCGATGGTATAATCGGCCAGAGGAGAGATGGTTTTGTCGCCTTCTGTTACCACGGCAATGATGCGGCCTTCGCGGGCTTTGACTTCCTGAATGTTGCTGACGATCTTTTCGTAAGCGCTTTTGTTGGTAGCGATGACGATGACGGGCATGTTTTTGTCAATCAAGGCGATGGGGCCGTGTTTCATCTCGGCAGCGGGATAGCCTTCTGCATGGATGTAAGAGATCTCTTTGAGTTTCAAGGCTCCTTCCAGCGCAATGGGGAAGTTGTATCCCCGACCCAGATACAGGGCATTGGTGGCGTTTTTCATTTCGGCAGCGATGTAGCGAACCTGTTCTTCGCATTGGCTGAGCAGGCTTTCCATTTTTGCGGGAATTTCTTCTAAGGCACTGAGCAGTCTGTGGAAGTAAGACTTGGAGATCGTGCCTTTTTTGTAGCCTATGCTCATCGCCATCAGCGTCAGCAGCACCACCTGGCCGGTGAAAGCCTTGGTGGAGGCCACGCCTATTTCCGGCCCGGCATGGATGTAAGAGCCTGCATTTGTAAGGCGAGCAATGGAAGAGCCCACTACATTGACAATGCCATAGAGCAGCGCTCCCCTTTCTTTAGCCAGTTGCAGGGCGGCAAGGGTATCTGCCGTTTCGCCAGACTGGGAGAGCCCCAGCACCACGTCTTTCTCTGTGAGGATGGGGTTGCGATAGCGAAACTCAGAGGCATACTCCACTTCTACGGGAATGCGGGCCAACTCTTCAAAGAGGTATTCCCCCAACATGGCCGCATGCCAGGAAGTACCGCAGGCCACCATGATGTAGCGATTGGCCTGTAACAGGCGGTTGGTGTATTCTTCGACCCCGCCGAGGCGTATCCATCCTTCTTTGGCATTGATGCGGCCACGCATGGCATCGGCAACGGTGTGGGGCTGCTCGTGAATTTCCTTGAGCATGAAATAGTCGTACCCGTCTTTTTCTATGCTCTCTATCTGCAAATCCAGCTGCTCTACAAAGGGGCTGAGTTGCTCGTTTTCAATGGTTTTGATTTGCAAATTGCCATCGCGGGTAACCACGGCAATTTGCTCATCGTCGAGGTAAACGACTCTGCGGGTGTGTTCTACAATGGGCGTACCATCGGAGGCAAAGAAAAACTCGCCATCACCTATGCCCACCAGCAAAGGGCTGCCTTTGCGGGCGCCTACCAGCTTATCGGGGTCTTCGCGGTCCATGATTACAATGGCATAAGCGCCTACGACTTTGCTCAGAGCAATGCGCACGGCTTCTTCCAGGGGCAGGTTTTCCCGCTTTTGCAATTCTTCGATGAGGTGCACCAAAACCTCGGTATCCGTATCAGACTGAAAGGTGTGCCCTGCTTCTTCCAGGGCCACTTTGAGGGCTTCGTAATTTTCGATGATGCCGTTGTGAACCATCACCAGGCGGTTGTTGCCCGAAAAGTGGGGGTGTGCATTGACATCATTGGGCGGGCCATGGGTTGCCCAACGCGTATGGCCAATGCCCATATTGGCCGTGAGTTTTTTGCCATTGACGTGGGCCAGCAGATCTGCAACTTTCCCCTTTTTCTTGAACATTTCAAACTCCCCCTGACCATTGCGAAGAGCAATGCCGGCGCTGTCATAGCCCCGGTATTCTAAGCGTTGCAGGCCTTTTGTCAAAATGGGAAAAGCTTCTTGCTTTCCGATGTAGGCGACAATTCCACACATGGTTTTTCTATTTGCACTCCGGCTCAGGCAACTCTACGGGCTTTCACTCCGAATTTACAAAGGTGTGTAGTACACCTTCAACTTCATCGGATAATCGGGATGAGAGGGGCCACCCAGGACCATTCTCGCCGCAGAGCTGTTTCGGAACAGGACAGTAACATAAATTTCCGTAGGAACCTCTCCCCTACGCATTTGCATAAAATGTGAAGTCAAATTCAATTCGTAGGTATAAGGCTCAGTTTCTGAGGGCACGCCACCGAAGAGCGAACTCAGGGCATTGCGCTCCAAGCCAAAGACCACATCATCTATAACGACGAGTTGGCCGTCTTCGTTGCGTCGCGACAACACGACCTGGTCTATAGGTGGCGGAGCCATGCCTCCGTCTTCGGGCACAGGCACAACGGTCATCTCCAGACTCACGCGATTGATGAGGCTGTCGCGCAGCGTCTCTGCGTAAGGGATGTTCAGCTTCAGACGCGTACCCTGCATGCCCTGCAGGAAGAGGTATTCCTCGCCCTTGATGCTGTCATTCAGGTAACTTTCTACCAGGCTGCCGGAGTAGTCATGCAGAAAAGAAGTCATGCGGGCGCCTCCAAAACTCAATCTGTAAGAGTTGTAAATGGTGTCTATGTGGTAATAGAGAATCAAGCCTGCCTCGGAGCTGTTCAAGTCGAAGGCCAACATGCCATCGTTGGTAAAGGAAGGCGATATCTGTACGCCCGGGAAATAGCTCTGCAAAGCGGTATCCTGATCAAAGACATCGGCATGGAGCAGGCTGTTGGCGAAGTCGTAGTCCACCGGAATGCGCGCCTGAGCAGAAAAGAATAGGGTATCTAACTCATCCGGATTGTCTTTGTTGGGACGCAGCACCATGACGTTTTGATCCGGTACGGGTTCAAAGTATTTGATGCCCAGCAGTTGGCTTACGCCAAAAAGGGTATCGGAATAGTAGGTCGAATCGGCATTCATGCCCTCTTGCAGGCTATAGACCTGCATGCCGAAGGTCTGATTTGTACGGCCGTAAAAGGCCGTGGTGTCATAGGGCAGAACCAACACGGCTGAATCCAGCACAGCTGTAGAAAAATCGGGGGCCGTGCCGTTTAAGCGCAATTGTGCATGAATGACAGACTTGGCACGCCCTACGACCGGATCGTAGTAATCGCCCCAGAGAAAGGCATTGAGCGCCGTAACACTTGGGCTGTAAGTGCGCACGGAATCGCCCAACTCCGTCAAGGCGGTAATGGTCATGGTATCTGTAAATTCCGTACCGATTTGATCTCCGGCAAAGAGGTCATAGCCCACCAGCGAGGCTTTGTTACAGGCCTGAAAAGCCAAAGTCAGGGACAAAAAAAGGACAATAGAAACGAGAGTCTGCTTCATTCCAAAAGGTTTAACCGTCATGTTGTTGCCTGTTTTTTGCGAAGCAAGAAGCAGGCAGGCTCATGTTATCGGCTTTCTACTTCTTCTCCGAGTAGAGCGTGATAAAAATCCAGGTATTCGCGAAGGAAAGTTTCCTCCCCCGGGTGTTTCAATACGGGCTTGTCAGTGGTCTTTAAAATTTCCTGGAAAGGAGCGCTCAGCGCTTCTTCATTGCCCACGATGACGGCATCCGAATAATTCAAAGCGCCCCGCTCAAAATCCAGTGCGCCGCTTTCAAAATACTGATCCAAGTCGGACTCTTCCATCTGATTGATGTTGGCCTTGGTCAGGAATTTATCGGAAAACGAAGCCTCCGGGGTGTTTCCATAAGCCGAGTAAATGAGATGCGCATTGCGGAACAGAGGCTCGGCCTTATAAGCCGTGCGTATGTAAAGGGGCAGCAAAGAGGTCATCCAGCCGTGCGCATGAATGATATCGGGCGGCCAACCGAATTTTTTGACGGTTTCCACCACGCCTTTGCAGAAAAAGATCATGCGCTCGGCATTGTCGTCAAACCACTCGCCTTTTTCCGTGGCAAACAGGCCTCTGTTTTTGAAGAAGTCTTCGTTGTCCAAAAAATAAACCTGCATGCGGGCGCCGGGCAAAGAGGCCACTTTGATAATCAGCGGATAATCGTCGTCATCCACAATGATGTTCATCCCTGAAAGGCGAACGACCTCGTGCAAACGATGGCGTCGCTCATTGATGGTGCCAAAACGAGGCATCAAAATTCGCACTTCCATGTTCTCATCTTGCAGGAAGCGGGAGAGGTCATAGACGATCTTTCCGGCTTCCGTCAGTGCGGTATAGGGATCCAGTTCCTGGGTCACCATCAATACTTTCTTCTTGCTCTCCATAATGTCAAAGAATAAGTGAAAAATGTTGTCTTTTCATTCAAGGGTGCAAAGTTACAAAATTTTGCGCATTTTCGCCTTTTCTAAGCACAAAGACTTCAAGAAAGAGACTCATCTATGCTGATACGCTTTGAAAGAAAGACCGATTTGGAAGCCTGGCGGCGGGAGCTTTCTCCCGATCTTCGCCTCGGCTTCGTGCCCACTATGGGCGCGCTGCACCGCGGCCATCTGGCTCTGATCGAACGCGCCCTGGAAGAATGCGACCGGGTAGTCTGCAGCATTTTCGTCAACCCCACCCAGTTCAACCAGGCCCAGGACCTGCAGCACTATCCGCGCACCGAAGAAAAAGACCTGCAACTGCTTTTGGAGGTTGGCTGCCACGTACTTTTTTTGCCGACCATAGAGGAAATCTATCCCGAAGGGCCCGAAAATGCCCCCAATCCCTTCGTCTTTGGCGAGCTGGAAAAGGTCATGGAAGGCGCCCATCGCCCGGGGCACTTCAGAGGTGTGGCGCAGGTCGTCTCCCGCCTGCTCGAAATCGTCCGGCCGCAGGCGCTCTACATGGGGCAAAAGGACTATCAGCAGACGCTCATCGTGCGCTCCATGCTCGAGCAAATGAACAGCGCGGTACAACTGGTGGTCTGCCCCACAGTGCGGGAAGAAGACGGATTGGCCATGAGCTCCCGCAACCTGCGCCTCTCTGCCGAACAACGCGCTCTGGCACCCGAGATCTACCGCGCGATGCGGGCTGCAGCTACAGCATTTGCCCTCCGGAAGGAGGCAGGCCTGCCTGCACCGGTAGGGCAAATAGAAGACCGCTACCTGCAGGAGCTGGCCGCCCTGCCCGGCTTCCGCCCGGAGTACTTCTGCTTTGCGCGTGCTGCGGATCTGAAGCCTCTGCGCGACTTACCGCCGGAGGAACTGCCCCCGCCGGAGGAGGTGGTGCTTTGCACAGCCGTCTGGGTAGGCGATGTGAGACTGATTGATAACCTAATCGTCTCATAAAGTGTTGTAGTGTTGGCTTCAGGGCATTGCCCGAGGCCCAAAAAGCATTCCAATGCCAACAAAATCCGTAATTTTGTGCCCATGATGCTACAAATGTTTAAGTCGAAAATTCACCGCGTGCGCGTGACGGAGGCCAACCTCAATTACGTAGGCAGCATCACCATTGATGAAGCCCTGATGGAGGCCGCCAACATCCTCGAAGGCGAACGCGTGCAAATCGTCAACAACAACAATGGCGAGCGCTTAGAGACCTATGTCATCCGGGGCGAGCGCAACTCGGGAGTCATCTGTCTCAACGGGGCCGCTGCGCGCAAGGCAGAGGTGGGCGATGTGCTCATCATCATCTCCTATGCCTGGATGGATGCCGAAGAGGCCCGGACATTCAAACCCGTGGCCATTTTCCCCGACGAAAACAATCGCCTGCCCGAATAAGCACAGCCGGCAGGCTGCCGGCCTCTTTCCTTTCCTGCAAACCGCAAAGACCGCAAGCCCTTGAAGAAACTGCTCCGAGACCTGCTCAAAGCCCTTTTCTTTTTGCTGGTGGGCGGCATCATCCTCTGGCTGGTATATCGCCAGCAAGACCAGGCCTGGCAGGCCCAATGCGCCCTTGACGGTATC
>WGBN01000192.1 GCA_015494245.1 Saprospiraceae bacterium
ACCTGCCGCCCAACTACGACAAACTCGGCACCCTATCCTTCTCCGGAAATTTCGACGGTTTCTTCCAGGACTTTGTAGCTCACGGCGACCTGCATACCGAACTCGGCCGGGCTGTGATGGACCTCCGCATGGTCCTTCACGACAAACTCGAAAACGCAGACTACTCCGGCTCGCTCAACCTCATCGCCTTCGATCTCGGCAAATGGGCCGGCAACCCGCAAATCGGTCGCATGACCGGCTCCACACGCATCCGCGATGGTCACGGCCTCTCGGCACAAACGGCCTCTGCCCTGCTCTTTGCCCAGCTCGACAGCCTCGACATCCGCGGCTACGTCTATCGGGACCTCAGCATGGAGGGACGCATCAACCAAAACCTCTTCGATGGAGACTTCAACATCAAAGACCCAAACATAGATTTCTCTTTCAAAGGATCCATTGATTTCACCGGCCGCGAACCCATTCTGGATTTTACGGCAGACATCCGCACCATCAAATTTAAAAAACTCCACCTCTTAGAAAAAGACTACGAGCTGGCGACAAAAATGGACATTGACCTGCACAACTTCAACCTCTCTTCCACCTACGGGCAGGTAGCTCTGCGCGAGTTTTCCCTGAGTACCACAGACAGCGTCTATTGCATGGATTCCATGCTCGTGCAATCAACGCTCTTCAGCGATACCAGCAGGCAGCTCACCATTGTCTCCGATTTGGCGAAAGCCGAAATGAACGGCCACTACGATCTGGCAACCCTGCCTACGGTCTTCTTCGACTTTGCCCGCCGCAACTACCCCATTTTCTCAAAAACCGCAGGCCTGCCGGCAGATACACTCAAAGTTTTAGAGCACCCCTATCACTTTGATTTCGACCTGGACATCTTCGACAGCCATCACTTTGAACAACTGCTCTCTCCCAAAATAGCCGTACCCGGTGGTATCCATTACACCGGAGCCTATCAGGGCGCTTCCGATGCCCTTTCTCTGACCCTGAGCATCCCTCAGCTGCAATGGAGCAATGTGCTCATGGATGATGTGGTCGTCCAATTCAAGGCAGAGGGGAAGGATGCCAATCTGGATTTCAACATCTTTAACACCACCGTAGGCAAACACGAATTTGCGCCCATCAATTTCCTCAGCTACTTTGAGGGAGACACCATGGAATTTGCCGTTACTGCACACAACTTCAACAGCCTGCTCAACAACCTCGAACTCAATGGAGAGCTGCTCCCCATCGAAAACGACTTTTCGCTACACTTCAACAAATCGGAAATCGTCATTTGGAAACAAAAATGGCAGGTACGCGAAAACAACTTCCTGCGCATTGGCAAAGACTACGTCTTCACCCGCAATTTCGTCATGACCAGCGGCCTGCGCACCATGGTTTTCGAAAGCATAGGCGAAAAAGGCCTGGGCCTCTATCTCAAAAACTTCAATTTCGACCTCATAGACCAGCTGTGGGATTACGAGCAACTCAACTTCAACGGCCATTTTGACATGAGCGTCTCCGTCGAAGACCTCTTTAAAATGAAAGGCCTCGCCCTCGAATTGGAATCTGACAACCTCCAGATCAACGAAGACCCGTTTGGCAGCATGCAAATAGAACTCCTGGCCCCCGACCTGCGCGATCGGGTAAACACCTTCATTCGCCTGCAACGCAATGCCCAGAAACTGGAAGTCAATGGCCATTACTACCTGCCCAATTACCTCATCGCCCGAAACAGGCGCTATGGAAAACACGAACCCAATACCCTTGACCTGCAAGTGGAAATAGCCAATTATCCACTCGACATGCTCGAATACTGGCTGCACGAATCCATAGAAAACACCGTAGGAGAGGTGGATGCCCAAGTACAGGTCGGCGGCCCTCTTCTCAAGCCACATATCGAAGGGCAGGCCATCGCCCGCGAAGTAGCAACGACCATCAAGGCCATCAACACCCGCTACTTCGTCGAAAAAGAGAGCATCGCACTCACCGACAGCATCTTCAGCGTACAGGGCGCTCAGGTCTTTGACGAACTCGGCAACATCGCCTATGCCTATGGAGGCATCACCCACGACCACTTCCGCAAATTCGGCCTCGATGTACGCCTGCAGACCAACGAATTCCTCGCACTCAATCTGCCCAAAAGCAAAGACGCCCTTTTCTATGGAACGGCCATCGGCAGTGGGGAGGTCTTCTTCACCGGTTCCTTCCAAAAAACGGATATGTACATCAATGCCACGGCGCTCAGCGGCACGCGCATTTTCATTCCCGTTTCTTACGATCGCGATGCCTCCCCCGTGGACTACATCCACTTTAAGGAAACCCGCAAGTTCGCACCGCAAACCGAAAACAAGGCCCAACAAACGCCTTTGGGCCTGGGCATGGAAATGGATTTTCACATCCTCCCCGCCGCGTCCATGGAAATCATCTTCGACGAACAGGCAGGCGACATCCTTCGCGGAAAAGGCACCGGCGACATCAAAATACTCGTGGGCAGAGACGGCTCTTTTGAAATGTTCGGCAATTACCGCATCGAGGAAGGACAGTACCTATTCACCATGCTCAATGTAGTCAACAAACCCTTCGTGGTAGATCGCGGCGGCACCATCCACTGGACGGGCGATCCCTTTGCTGCCGAAATTGACCTCAAAGCCCGCTACCAGGGACTCACCGCTCCCCTCTCCAACTTCATTCCCGAATACCTCATTCAGGCCAATGACGCCACCCGCCAGGCCGCACGCACGCCCACCGATGTCGAGCTCATCATGAAGCTCAGCGGCAATCTGCTCAAACCCGATATCGTCTTTGACCTGGACTTCCCCACCCTGCACGGAGAGCTCAAAACCTATGTGGAAAGCAAACTGCGCCTCATCCGGCAGGACCCCAACGAAATGAACCGCCAGGTCTTTGGGCTCATCGTCATGGGGCAGTTTATTCCCTCCAATTTTTCCTTCCAGGGGCAGGAGCTCAACACCATTTACAACACGGTTACGGAAATGCTCTCCCAACAGCTCTCCAACTACCTCACCAATCTGGTCGCCGAATGGCTGCACGAAGACGGGCTCATCTCCGGCATTGATTTCGACATCAAATACTCTACCTATCAGGATCAAAACTTCCTGCGGGGCAATGAAGTACAGGTACAACTCAAAAACTACCTGCTCAACGACCGCTTGACCGTCAACATCGGCGGCAACTTAGATGTCAGCGGAAACAACACACCCACACCTACAACCAACTCCGGCGTTTACTTCGCAGGAAACTATGTGGTAGAGTACCTGCTCTCGCCCGAAGGCACCCTCAAAATACGCGCTTACCACCGCACGGAACCCGACATTGCAGGCAGCAAGATCAACAAAACCGGCCTGGGCATCAGCTACCGAAAAGAGTTTGACAGCTTTGACGAATTCCTGAAAGGTTTAAAGAAAACAGTTAAAGATCAGTAAGCCTGCTGTTTTGGCTGCGCAAATAGTGGTCGGCCAGCACCAAGGCTGCCATGGCTTCTACTATGGGCACAGCTCTCGGAACGACACAGGGGTCATGCCTGCCCCGCCCTTCCAACAGTACTTCCTCGCCCTGCTCATCTACACTCAACTGCGGTCGCATAATGGTAGCCACCGGTTTGAAAGCGGCTTTAAAATAAATGGGCATCCCATTGCTGATACCCCCCTGAATACCCCCTGAGAAATTTGTCTCCGTTTGGATAAGTGGTTTACCCACTTCATCCAAGCCGGCCCGAAAAAAAAGATCATTGTGTTCTGAGCCCCTCATAGTCGTCCCTGCAAAGCCCGACCCGTATTCAAAGCCTTTGCAGGCATTGATGCTCAACATGGCTTTCGCCAAATCTGCCTGCAGGCGATCAAAAACGGGTTCGCCCCAACCGGGAGGGCAACCTTCGATCCGGCAGCTAACGACGCCGCCCACGGTATCGCCCTCCTTGCGCACTTGCAAAATCAGTTCTTCCATTTTTTGAGCTGTGGGAAGGTGTGGGCAGCGCACCGGCGTTTTTTCGATGTCTGCAAAATCCCAAGCCTCCTCCGGAGCATCCAGGGATACGGAGCCGACGCTGCTAACCCAAGCTGTTAAGCGCACGCCTTGAGCAATCAACAACTGTTTTGCAATAGCTCCTGCTGCTACGCGAGCTACCGTTTCGCGGGCCGAAGACCGCCCTCCTCCCCTCCAATCCCTATGGCCGTACTTTTTATGCCAGGTGAAATCAGCATGAGAGGGTCTGTAGGCTTTCGCCAAATGATCGTAATCGCGGCTACGCGCATCGCGATTGCGGATGAGCAGGGCAATGGGCGTACCCGTGGTCTTGCCCTCAAAGATGCCTGACAGTACCTCCACCTCATCCGGCTCTTTGCGTTGGCTGCTCAATTTTGATTGCCCCGGGCGGCGCCGACGAAGTTCCTGCTCAATAAAGGCCATGTCTATTTCCAGACCTGCCGGACAACCATCTATGACAACGCCCATGGCCGGTCCGTGAGACTCTCCAAAAGTGGTAATGCGAAAAATTTTTCCAAAAGTATTAGACATGAGTCATGCAATTTTTTAAAACATCTTGTAACACTTTCTGCTCGCGCTCCCAATTCAGGGCCAAAGCTGCACGGGCAGCCTTTTCCGAAAGCTGTGCATAGCGCCTTTCATCGGCCAATAAGGATCGAATGGTTTCGACGATATGACTCACTTCCAAATCCGGCAATAAGACATACACTCCCCATTGCTCGTGCAGGCGGCGGTACTCCGGAAAATCCATTTCGACAGAGGGCAGAGCTGCCCGTAAATAGTCCATAGATTTGTTGGAAAGCGAGTAGTAATAGTTCAAGCTGGAAGCATCCAACAAATCCAGGCCCAAAGTTGCAGTCTTCGTCAAATCAGACAGCCTTTCAGGAGGCAGATGACCGAAAAAACGCACGCGCTCATTCAGTCCTTCCTCTTCCACCATTTGCCGCAAGGCAACAGATAAATCTCCCCGACCGGCCAGCCACAGCTCTACCTCGGGCAAAGCCTTCACTGCCTGCAACAATTCCGGCAATCCCCGCCCCTCATTCAAAGCGCCCTGATACAAAAGTACGGGCTTTTCGGGAATGGTTTTTCGCACCAATGAGCCCGGCGTTTCATCCCCACCTTCCTTACCTCCATTCAGGACAGGCAGATTTCGCAAGACGTAAAAAGGGCGGCCATAACGCCCGGACAAAACCTCTGCCAGCGCCTCTCCAACCGTAACAGCGCTACAACAATCAGGTATGCACAAATTGGCCACAAACGCCCAAACGCGTTTGGTGAAAGGACGTCCCCTCAGTTCCGGCACTTCCGTAAAATACTCGTGTGCATCATAGACCCAGGGTTTTCCCTCCAATTTCTTGAGCAGCCAGTGAGGTAAAACCGTATCCAAATCAGCAGCCCAGCCCAGATCATGGCGTTGGAAAAGCAAGAAAAAAAACAGCCTTAACTGAAATTCCAGATAGAACAACTTGCCTTTGCGAAAAAAACACTTCAACCTTTTTTGCTTGTACGCACGATTTGAAAGCGGTTCAGAATCGGGCAACACACGCCCCAAAAGCAAGACCCCATAGCCCATCTCGCTGAGTGCAGCAGCTATGCGTTGCATGCGCTGATCGCCCGTCAGATCGCTGGTAGCTGTCAGAACGATTTCAGGCATGGGGCTTTTTTAAATCGGTCCAGTGTAAAAGTCCCGCTTCATCTATGCGAACGAATTTTTCGTCCTGCAGAAAGGAAAGTGCCCGGAGATAAGCATCCTGTTCTTCTATGGGAAATTGCTCAAGCAGCTCTTCCGGTTTTACGGGCTGTTTGATTAAGCATAGTTTAATTTGCTTCGCATAGCTATCGAAGGCCTCCTCCCCCGTTTTGCCGGCAAGGCGTTTTTTTTCGAGACAGTAATCACAATGGCCACAGTCTTCTTTCAGGCTTTCGCCAAAATAAGACAAAAGCGTTTTCATGCGACAGGCCCGACCATGCACATAAGCCAGAGAAGCTCTTATTCGCTTTTCTTGCACTTCTTTGCGAAAGCGATACAGAGCGGCGTCCAACAATAAGTTATCAGCATCCAATCGCTCCGTGAGAAAAGTGAGCTGGGGTTTGTCTTTCATGGGCTGATACTCGATGATGCCCTGTTGTTCAAAATGCCGCAAAATAGAAACCAGCCGCGCAGAAGACATTTTTAAAAATTTGGAGAATCGGTGTTCGTCAATGCGCACCATTTGCCGAAAGGCATTGGCGTGTACGCGTAACAGTGCCCGCAGAACGCGTTCGTATTCTTTGTGCTTCAGTTGATAATCGTAAAGGGTTTCTCTATCAACGACGATGGAAAAGGTCGCCGGCATGAAAACGCTCTCTGACAAAGCGATATAGCCCGATTGCTCCAAAAATTTAAGGGCATTCCAGCAGAGAAAGACATCGAAATCATAGGCTTCTGCAAAATCGCGCAAGTCAAAATCAAAACTTTGCCCCTTTCCCGCGCCTACGGCCAATCGGAAATAAGAGCCCAGAGCCCGGTATATGCTGCGCACCAGTTTGAGTGGAGGGAAGGAACGTTCAAAGTTTTTCCACAAGCGCTCTTCATCGCTTTCTTCAAAAAGCAAGACAGCATAGGATTTTTTACCATCCCGCCCGGCACGCCCGGCCTCCTGATAATAGGCTTCGGGGCTGTCGGGCAGATCCAAATGTACTACAATGCGCACATCGGCCTTGTCAATGCCCATGCCAAAGGCATTGGTGCAAACCATCACGCGGGTTTTTCCCTTCATCCAGGCTTCCTGTCTTATAGCGCGTTCTTCCCTGGGCAAACCTGCGTGATACCAGGATGCGGAAACCCGGTGGTGTTTTAAAAATTCGGCAGCTTCGCGCGTCATTTTCCGGCTGCGCACATAGACGATGGCCGTACCGGGTGCTTTTTGCAGAATATGCAGCAGGTGGCTGAGCTTGTGCTCGGGTTTTCGCACCACCAGCGAAAGATTGGAGCGTACAAAGCTCTTTTGGAAAACCAATTTTTTTTTGAACGCCAGTTTATCCTGAATGTCTTCTACCACCTCAGGTGTGGCCGTAGCGGTTAGGGCCAAAACGGGCACCTGCTCCGGCAGCAGCTCGCGTATGTCAGCTATCTGGAGATAGGCCGGACGAAAATCGTAACCCCATTGCGAGATGCAATGGGCTTCGTCCACAGCAAGCAGGTTGACAGGCATCTTAGAGATGCGCACGCGGGCCAGTTCATTGAGCAGGCGTTCGGGCGAAAGATAGAGCAACTTGAGGCCCCCATACACGGCATTGTCAAAAATGCGGTCAATATCTGCATATTTCATTCCGCTATGAACTGCTGCTGCGGGGATGCCCAGGCTTTTCAGCCGCTCTACCTGGTCTTTCATCAGGGCAATCAAAGGGGTAATGACCAGGCAGACTCCTTCCCGGCACAAAGCCGGCACCTGATAGCAAAGGGATTTCCCTCCGCCTGTAGGCAAAAGAGCCAGTGCATCCTGGTTCTCCAGCACCGCTTCAATAATCTCTTCCTGCAAGGGACGAAAAGCCTTGTAGCCCCAATATTCCTGAAGAACGTCCAATGGTTTTTTCTGCAAAGGCATCTGGTGCATGCTCCAAAAATAGAAAAAAGAAAGGCTCCAACCAAATTGGCGGAGCACTTTCTTCTGAGTTGGAAAGCCGAGTTTGGGGAAGAACTCAACTTCCATGGGTGCCTCATAGGCTATTTCTCAATGGGCAGAGTCGTATTCTGCCTCCTCATCATCCAGCATGGCCGAGCCGCGATTGACATCAGAGGGATAATTGCCTTCAAAGATACAATCTCCCAGCTTCATATTGGCTTTATTTCCCTGGCCTGCAGGTTTGGGGGTATAGATGCCCCCGCCCCAAAGGAAAGCTGTGTTCTTAAAAAAAGTGCAGTGGCGCAATTCCACAGTGCATTTTCCGCTTCCGGCCAAAGCACAGATGGCCCCGCCATAATCGGCGATGTTGTCTTCAAAGAGGCAATCTTCAAAAACGGGAACGCTTTCGCCTCCTGTGCCATCAAAGTACAAAGCTCCTCCGTCGAGATCAGCTGAATTTCGCTTAAAAACACAATTGACAAAAATCGGAGCAACGCGGCTACCGGCAGATGCCGCATAAACAGCAGCCCCTGTGCGCCCGATGTTGTTGATAAAACTGCAATTGGCGATCACGGGGCTTACTACCTTGTTGGGAATGGCTTCAATAAATAAGCCGCCACCGGCTCTTTCCCGCAAAGTGGATTCTTCATTCCCATTGGCCGCTCCGCCATAGATGATAAAGCCATCCAGAACTGTCGCCGAGCTATATCCGTTGATATAAACCACGGAATAAACATTGTCTGTAGGAGCATCCGAACTGATCTCGCCACTCAAAAAGGTATGGTGATACTGCCAGCGGCGCTGGGTCAAAGAGGTCTCTGTGCCTGCAAAACCGCCATACAACTTCACCCCCTCTTTCAAAACGAAAGAGGCATGACGGTCTTCAAAATCCGTAGGATAATAAGTACCCTCTGCCACCCAGACCTCATCGCCGGCCTCTGCCTCCAGTAGGATATCTGCCAAATCGGGCGAAGCATCCTCCCAGGAGGAGCCGTCTCCAAAGCCCTCCGGATGAACATAAAAGACCCTTGCATAAAGCGGACTACTCATGCAAATCCATATACCAATCAATAACAAAAACCTCATTGCACCAAGTTTGTACCCAAAATTACGTATAAAAAAGGGACTCACGATTCATTTGGGTCAGCCATTTGATGCACAGGTTTCCATGTCTGAGAAGCTTCACTACCGTTTCGTAGAAAGTAATGACCGCTTCCTGTTTGTTATCGGCTTTTGGTGCAAAAAATTGGGTTTTCTATGGTGTGTGTTGAGAGCAAACATACGTTTTCTTTTTCATTTGCCCAAATTTTTTGCACTTTTTTGAGAACTATTTGATTTTCACCCAATGACGGATTGTCCAGGAGAGCGTCAACCCACCAAAAAAGTACATGTCCTTATCGGCACTGTTGCCCCTGGCTTGATGGACAGGGTTTTCATACCTCACATTCCCTCCCAGCTCCGGAGTTCTGTAAGAAAGCGCAGCAGACAGGGGGTTGTGCTCCCTTAAAGCATCCAGATCGGGATATTTTCCACTTACATCATCTAAGTAATCCGTAAAAGTTTTTCTAAACCCGAGTTCAAAGCCGAGGTTTAAATGCTTACTCAGGCTCATGACAAAGCCGACTCCCATAGGAATGGCCCACTGCCGCAAGGAATAAGGCTCCGGCGCATCTTCAAGAATTCCCTGGCCTTCTGTACCCAGAGGTTGCAGATCAATCCATTCTCCCTGATAAAAAGCCTGGGGATTAAAGAAAAACCAGGAAGCACCAACGAAAAAATAGGGAGAAGCCATGCGTTTTTGGCTTTCGCCAAAATACGTAAAAGAGAACTCCCACTGGGCTCCCAGTTCAAAAATATCTGAACGGAAACTCAGGTTTCGCTGCCTGATCAGCAAACCCTCAAAATTGGAATCGCTGCCGGATATCACCCCCTTGTAAGCGTGAAACTTTAAGGACACATAGCGCCCAAAATTGTACCTCAGATAAACCCCATAGGCTTCGTGCAGTTCATCCTTGTCAAAACGAACCTGCTGCAGATCGCCCATGTAATTGGATACACCGGAAAACAGGCCCAATTCCGTAGTGAGAAATCGCATCTGCCCCGAAGACATGGCACAGCAAAAGCCTGTAAAAGCAAAAAGTAAAAAAAAGCGTCGCATAAGCACCCCATTTCCTTAAATAAACCCCACTAAAAAAGAACAAGGCAAAATGCCCCTCCATTGGCCGCGGGGGACAGACCAATAGACAAGTGGTTCAAACAAATTGGGTTTGGAGTGCCTGGCATCCTTTATAAAAAGATGCCGGAATAAGACGGTTTTCGGAAAATGGGTCTTAGGTTAAATTCAATTTCCGGTACAAATATAATACTTTTCTAACT
>WGBN01000193.1 GCA_015494245.1 Saprospiraceae bacterium
CCCGGATTCCTTGCAGTTGAATGCCTGGTTGGAGGATGCAGAGCGGCAGTACCTCAGTCTGCGCGATGAATACCAGCGTAAAATCACCCTGCTCGCTTATGAACTGGAGCTCACAGACAAATCCCTGGAAAAGGCTACGGGTATGGGCGAGCGCCTGCAGTTGATCGAACAGCGGATGCGACTCGACCGGCAGTTGCAAATGCTGGTTGCTGTGGAAGAGCTGGATTTGCTCAAGATACGCTATCGCAAAGGCATTGACCTGATTAAATTGCTGTATGAAAAAATCCTGGCCTTAGACCACCACTTCTCGGGCATGAAGGTCTATCAAAACATCAGCGTGCTGTCGAACCCCAACAGCTATCCCGAGTTTCGCGAGGTGCGCAGCTTGTTGGAGCAGCGGCTGAAAAAGCGCAACCTGCTGCAATTGCCACCGCTGCTCGAGAACAACCCCTACCTCTCGGCCACTTTCTCCCTGGTGTCTGCCATGCTGGGCGATGCCGAACCCAAAGACCGCAGCAAAGAATTGGAGCGGATATCCTGCATACTCGATTTCACCGTAAGCATGAATGCCGACCTGGACGTCATTCGAAATGAAACCAAATTCCTCTTTGATGCCAACCGCCAGTTGAAGCTCGATTGCGAACGCCTCTTCGACGATTACGTCAAAGTGATTGGCTACTTCGTGCCGCTCTCCACCTGCCGGCAAAATGACGACTGGGAAACGCTGTACATCAAACTGGACGACTTCATCGCCAAAATGAAGGACGACCTCATGCAAAATTCAGCAGCCTCCTACATGGCCAATGCCCGCTCCCGACGGACTATTGTGAACCTCGAATTTGCTACCCAGCGGGTGGCCGACTTCATCGCCAGCTACAGCAATTTTATCCGCCAGGGGACGCAGTACTATCGCAAATTCGACAACATCATCACCGGCTATGAGAATCGCGATCGCTGTAGCGACGCCCTGCCCGATCAGTACGACGAACTGCACGAAGACATACGCGAAACCATAGATAAATTTCAAAACACCTACAACCTGCCGGAAATTCAGGGATCGCGCCTCAAGGACCTGCTCTATGGGATGACTTCCTGAGTCATGCAGTTGGAATTTTGCGCCCGCCCGGCCCGAAGCGCTTGTAAAACTTTTTGTTCACACTTTAAAAGTGAAAGCTATGAAAAAGACGATTACCTTGTTTGTTGCTCTGTTTGCCATTTTGATATGGCTGGTAGCGCAGAGGCCCATGGCTGTCATGCATTTTGCGAAAGCAGAAGGTGCTAAACCGCAAAACATCAGAGTGGGATTTGACTTTGGAAATACCCGCAAGAATTGTCAGGGCACGGAGTCTATCTGCCACATCGAGCAGATCGGAGAAAAAACCATGGGAACGCCCGCCTGGGCAGAAGGGGAGGGAACGCTCTACTTTACCCGCAGCGGCCATGTGGAAATGGACATCTACAAAAATTCGCTGACGGCAGCGGAAGACGCTTCTTCGCCTTTGATGTTGCCCGTGCTTTCTCTCGAAGACAGCCTCTACATAGACTTCGTACTGCCCGATGCGAAGGCCGCTTACCAGGGGCAGGTGGCCATACCCCCGGGCCGCTATTACGTGATCGAAACGGAGAGCCGTTACATCATTCAATGGTAGTGTCATGAAAACCTCTGCCCGATACAATATAGTTTATGTATTACTAATTTGGTTAACTCTGCTGCTTTCGGCTTCCGGAGGCAGCGAAACCTCGGTAGCGACGTGCGGTGAGGCAAAACACCATTCTTCCATCAGCATAACTAAAAACGAGGATGGTAGCGATGAAGAATTGGTGCTCACCGTGCGGAGCTATCGCAGGGGGATAGACCTCATTCGATTGCTCTATGAAAAAGCACTGTCCTTGGAATACCACTTTGCATCCCTGCAATTGGACCACCGCATAGAGCAATTGTCTAACCCCATGAATTTTGAGGACTTTCGCAAAAGCGTCAGCCAATTGGAATCGCTCAATAAAAGCAGTGTTAAGGTGAAAATGCCCGAACTGCTTTTGGAGAATCCGCAGAGCAGTGTGTTTTACGTGATGAACCTGGCCATGAACGCCAAAGGCGCTCCGGAGCAGCGACAGCAAATCCTGGACAGCATAGCCTGCCTGCTCAATTACATCATGAACATGCAGTCGGACCTGGATGGCCTCTACTACGAAAATAAATTGCTGTATCTCCGAACAACAGATTTGCGGCAACGCTGCGAAAAACTCTTTGCAGATTATGTTGCCGCTGTGGACTACAACAAATCTTTATCCGAATGTCGTGCATCTGATGATTGGGATGAACTGGATGCTTACATCAGCCGCAAGGCCGAGGAAATCGGGGCAGGCATGAACGCGCCTAAAGCAGCCGTCAGGGAAGCGGCCTATCGCAAGTTGATCAACTTCGCCTTTTCCGTGAATCGCCTCGTGGACTATCTCGACTTTTACGACCAAGTGCTGAACAGCGGTCGCCACATGTATCGGGAGTGCGAATTGATCTTACAGCATTTGACGAAAGTCAAAGCTTGCTCGGCCTCCACTCCGGAGGAACTCCGCCGCCTGCAATACGAAATTTCAGAGGCCATTGAGCGCTTCGACCGGGCCTACGAAACGGTGGAGCTGAAGGGTTCGCGCCTCAAAGACATTCTCTACGGCTTTGATTCGGATATGGTGAAGGATGAAGAGTAGCTTCATAAGCTGTAAACTCCCTATCTTTGGCAAAAAAAGAGATGTCTGAGCAAATTCTAACCTTGGATCCCAATGGCAAAACGGGCGTCCTCATGCCCTTGGATATTTACGAGCAACTCAAAGAAGCCATCGTCGAGCATTTCCTCTTTCAACCGGAGATGACGGAGGAGGAAATTTTGCAAAACCTCTCCAAGCATCCCGTGGTGGAGAGCTATCTCGAAGAGTGGTTTAAGCCCATGTTGCCCGATATGATAGCGCGGGATTATCTCGAAATGGTGGAGGGCAGCCAACCTCCTGCGTATCAACTCAAAGTCATTCGCTGTTGATGGATGAGCCTGTTGACAAGGGCGTTTTGCAGAGCCATTTGGACCTGGCCCTGCAATGGCTGAGGCGCAGCATGGAGGTCTGCAATTGCCGTGGCTCTTCTGCTTTTTATTCGCCCTGGCGCCATCCCGTTAAGCGCTGGGCGCCGGCCTATCCCGAGACGACGGGCTACCTGTTGCCCACTTTGTTGCGTGCACGCCATTTGGCGGATATTCCCGGCCTTGATACTTGTGTAGAGCAGGCAGGGGAGTGGTTGTTGGATGTGGCCCTTGAGGAGGGCGCCTTTCCCGAACTGTACGGAAATACCGGAAAACCCTCGCTCTTCAACACGGGGCAGATCCTGCTGGGCCTGACAGCGCTATGGCGGGAAAACAAGGAAGCCCGCTACCAGGCAACGATTGAGCGCGCCCTGGAATGGATGCTGGCCGAGCGTTGGCAGCAGCGCCCGCATCCCACCTATTTCAGCCGTGCCTGGTGGGGTGCCCTGGTGGCAGCCCGCAGCCTGGGAAATGAACAGGCTGAGATGGAAATAGCCGAGGTCTTGGAGGAACTTATATCGCGCTTTCGCGCAAACGGAACCCTGCGTGCCTGGGGGTTTAAGGCCGGACGAAGAGCCTACACCCATACCATCGCTTACAGCCTGCGCGGATTTTATGAGGCCGGCAAATTGCTGCAGCGCATCGAATGGGCCGATAAAGTCTGGCACAGCCTGCAGCAAATAGAAGAACTCTACAACCGCCGGGGAAAACTCGCCGGCAGCTATGACGAAAACTGGAAAGGACGCTACAGCTTTATCTGCGTAACGGGACACGCTCAACTCAGCCTGCTGTACAAACTGGTAGCCGATGATGTGGAGGCAGATTTCGCGAGTTTTTACCCCTCGCCGGAAGACGTTAATCCCACCGGTGATGAAGCTCATTTGCCCCTGCTGAAGATGAGCGCAGCTCTGCTTAAAGTCGTACTCAAAGCCCAGGTCTGCAGAGGAGGTGCCAATCTGCGGGGCGCTGTGCCCGGCTCCGTGCCCTTCTATGGGCCTTACATGCCCATGCGTTACCCCAACTGGGCAGCTAAATTCCTCGCTGATGCCTGTATGGCCTGGCTGGAGTAGCAAATTATTTGTATCTTTATGCCCTCAATCCTCCTTTCATTAAATAACTTATGCCATGGGATTCTTAAACGACCTCAAAAAACTCCTCTGGGTTAAAAAATCCGTTGCCAAATCTGCTGCCGATAAAGTGGTCGAAGCCGGCAAAGAAAAAGCCGAGGACCTGATGGAAAAAGCAGGCGATCTGACCGAACAGGTCAAAGAAAAAGCCAAAGACCTGGGCGAAAAAGTGGTGGAAAAGGGAGGCGATGCCCTGGAGTCTGCCAGGGAAATGGCAGAAGACCTGGGTGGAAAAGTGATGGAAAAAACTGCACCCGTAGTCGAAAAGGCCAAAGATGCCGTCGAAGACCTCAAAGATGCCGTATTTGGCGAAAGCCAGGAAAAACAAAACCCGCCCACCTCTCCCGAAGACACTCCCCTCGGAGCCGATGCAAGTACTGAAGAAAAAAGCGCCCCTGAAGATACA
>WGBN01000194.1 GCA_015494245.1 Saprospiraceae bacterium
CAATTATTGCCATCCCTGTGGCAGAGGAAAACTGGAAAGAGGAAGATGCTGAATTTTTCCCACTGAATCCCCAAATAAACCGGATAGAAGAGCCCGCCTGGCGGATAGAAGTGCGCAAACATCCGGCTATTCTTCCTCATTTGCTCGGATTAGAGCGATTTGCCGTAGATAACGGTCTTTTCTTTTTGCCGGGAAGCTTGATGCCTTATAGAGCCGGAGTCTTGCATGAAGATTTGAAATCCATGGCCGGAGTGTATTACTACTACCGTACAAGGACCCGACCCGGTCGCCAGTACACAGTAAAGGCCTATGCTGTTCTCATAGATCAAGATGGTTTTGTCTATGTGAAATCACACAAAGCAGGTGAGGGAGAGTTGCTTTATCGAGGTACTCTGATCAGCGTAAGGAGAAAACGTGCCGACATTTGGAGTGCGATAGCTGTTTTGGAAAAGAGCAAAGGGGATTTTGGGGGGATGCTTATTCTGGAAAGGCCCCTTCGTACTTCAGAACTCGATATAGATTACGATTTCAGAGGGCTTCATCTTTCTCTAAATTATTATGGAGATCCCATCGCAGGTCGTTTGTATTTTGTCAGGGTATCTTCTGAGGTAGATTGGGAATTGTTTCAAAAAATGGAAAGTCCCAAGTATTTTGTTGAAAAATGGGACGAAGAGGCCTCCTCTCTTTACTGGTATGAGAGCCGGGATTTGCAGGATGATCATACCGAGAAACTCGGAGATAAAGTTGCCGATGACGCTGAACGGAGACTTTTAGACAGGCTTTGCGGGCAGATCAATAATTTCATGGCTTTCCGAAACAGTGAATTGGACGTGCGCACAAATAAAGCCACTAACCTCAGTGAGGGTAATTCTTTTTATCCGGCCTTGTTTAAAGGAAATTATGCAGAAGATGCTCTTCGTGCGGCTGTAACTTACTGGAAGTGGGAAGAACGGGATGAAAAAAAATTCCAAGACGCTTTCCTTACAGCTATACTGCAGGGAGGGTATTCACATATAGGCAATCTGAGAAGATGGTTTGTCGAAGACCCCGAAATGAAGGGCTGTAAAGAAGTGCTTTATGAATTGCCCGATGCTGTTCGGGGAAGCAGAGTAGTCAGGCCTGAAAAGTGCAGGAGGCGAGTGAAGTACATTCTGGATAAAATGTTTGAGGAAGAATAGCCCCCTCCCCAAAATCCCCTTTGTTCGTATCTTTGCCCGATTATTGAGTGAAAAGGCAAAAGCCCGCGGGCTTTTGCCCGTGGCCAAAACGAAAAGCAAGAAGCAACAAACGCATGAAGATATCGCTGAACTGGTTGAAAGACTACCTCGACTTGAGCGGCAAAACGCCCGAAGAAGTGAGCGAGTTGCTCACAGACATAGGCCTCGAAGTGGAAGGCATGGAAGAAGTGGAAAGCATACCCGGAGGCCTGCAGGGCCTGGTAGTGGGCGAGGTGAAAACTTGCGAACGCCACCCCAATGCCGACCGCCTTTCGGTTACGCAGGTGGATGTGGGGGCTGATGAGCTCCTGCACATCGTCTGCGGAGCGCCGAATGTGGCGGCGGGGCAGAAGGTCGTAGTGGCTCCGGTGGGTGTTACCCTGCATCCCACAGAGGGCGAACCCTTTAAAATCAAGAAAGGCAAAATACGCGGCGAGCTGTCGGAAGGTATGATCTGTGCCGAAGACGAAATTGGCCTGGGGCACGACCACGAGGGCATCATCGTCTTGCCCGAAGAGGCGCCGGCAGGCATGGCCGTCAAAGATTTTTTGGGCATTAAAACGGATATCGTTTACGACATCGGACTGACGCCCAACCGCTCGGATGCCACCAGCCATCTGGGCGTGGCCAAAGACCTGTACGCCGCTTTGAAAGTGCGCTTCGACTACGAGAAGAATTTGAAAGTGCCGGATGTCTCGGCCTTCCGGCCCGATGAAGAGCGCCTGCCCATAGAAATCGAAGTGAAAGATGCGGAGGCCTGCCCCCGCTATGCCGGCCTGGTACTGAGCAATGTGCATGTGGTGGAGTCGCCCGACTGGCTCAAAGAACGCCTGATCGCCATAGGCCAGCGGCCCATCAATGCAGTGGTGGATGTTACCAATTTCGTCTTGCACGAACTCGGCCAGCCTCTGCACGCCTTCGACTACGATCGCATCCCTCAGCATCTGATACGCGTTCAGCATTTGCCGAAAGGCACTCCTTTCACCACCTTGGACGAGGCAGAGCGCCAATTGCACGAAGAAGACCTCATGATCTGCGCCGGCAACGACAGCCCGCTCTGCATAGCCGGTGTCTTTGGGGGCCTGAGCTCGGGCGTTACCGAAAAAACGAGCAGGGTTTTTCTCGAATCGGCTCACTTCAACTCCCGAAGCATACGCCGCACCAGCATGCGCCATCAATTGCGCACGGACGCAGCCTATGTGTTTGAAAAAGGCAGCGACCCCAACATGGTGGTCTTTGCCCTGAAGCGGGCAGCCCTCTTGCTCAAAGAAATGACCGGAGCCGAAATCGCCTCCGAAATCATAGACGTCTATCCCAAACCCATCCAGCCCGTACAGGTGAGCCTGACTTACGAGTACATCAACCGCCTGATTGGAGAAGAGCTGGCTCCCGACTATGTGCGCCGCATACTGGAAGCTATGGAGATGACCTTGGTTGAGGAAAACGAACAGGGCTTTACCGTCGCTGTGCCCACCAACAAAAGTGAGGTTACGCGCCCGGCGGATGTGGTGGAGGAAATTCTGCGCATTCACGGCCTCAATGAAGTGCCTTTGCCCGGCCATCTCAAACTGCCGCTCGTCTATAGCGAGTACCCCGATGAGCGCCGGTTGCAGGAGGCCGCAAGCGGCTATTTGACCGGACAGGGATTTTGCGAAATGATGGGGCTGTCGCTGTCGGAGTCGCGCTATTATCCCGACTTGCTGCCCGTGCCGGAGGAGGAACTGGTTTTCATTAACAACACTTCCAACGTGCAGTTGAACATCATGCGCCCCGATATGCTGCCCGGCGGGCTCGAAGCTGTGCGGCACAACCAAAATCACCGGCAGACGGACATCAAGCTGTTTGAATTTGGGCGCATTTACCGCAAAGAGGATGCCCAAAAGTATCGCGAAGAGTATCACCTGACGCTCTTGCTTTCGGGCTTTAAAACCGGCCAAAGCTGGCTGCAGGAGCAGCAGGAAGTGAATTTTTATACTCTCAAAGCCCACGTCAACAACCTGCTGGAGCGCCTTGGCATGCAGGGCTGGCAGTCGCAGGAAGCAGAGGACCCGCGCCTCGCTTTTGGCCTGCGTTATCACCGCGGGCCCCAGACGCTGGTCGTGTTTGGTCGCGTGGCTACGGGCATCTTGAAACAGATGGAAATCGAAGGCCCGGTCTTCTTTGCCGACTTCCGCTGGGACCATTTGGCGA
>WGBN01000195.1 GCA_015494245.1 Saprospiraceae bacterium
AGCGGAAGATCGGGGAGCGGATTTTTGAAGATTAGCTTATCCTATGGGGCCGGCTCGGGAGATAGCCAATAGGGACGTGATAGAACGCGGGCTTCGGCAGGCTCAGCCTGACAGATGACGCGGATGACGCGGGTTTTCGCGGATTTTTAAGCCAGTTCAACTTGACAATCTGTTTTCCAAGGGAGACAGGTCGCCAAAAACTTAATGAACCATTGTTTACACAGACATGTCAGATATTACAGACACGGCACATCTTGCAGTACATTTACAAAAAGACCTTGCCCGCCCATCTTTCAAAACAATACATCAACATCACCACCACACTCCCCTACCCTTTCGCCGCACCTTTCAAGCGTTTTTACGGCTTCTTTTTTCTTTCCGGCCGGCAAAAAAGGCTTACCTTTGTCTGTTTGCAACTTTTGGGTGGATTTTTGGTTGAGATGAGGGGGTGCAGAGAACTTTTACATCTTAGATGAGCTATGACTTCTTCCGTGGAAAAAGAGCTTTTTGCCAAGGGCGCCATTGACGTGCTGGGGGCCCGTGTGCACAATCTTCAGGAGGTGAGCGTATGCCTGCCTCGCAACCGCATGGTGGTGATTACGGGTTTGAGTGGCAGCGGCAAGTCTTCGCTGGCTTTTGATACCATTTATGCGGAGGGGCAGCGGCGTTATATGGAGACTTTTGGGGCTTATGCCCGCCAGTTTATCGGGCAGATGGAGCGGCCGGAGGTGGAGAACATCACGGGTTTGAGCCCTGTAATTTCCATAGAGCAAAAGACCACCAACCGCAATCCGCGTTCGACGGTGGGGACGGTAACGGAGTTGTACGACTTTTTGCGTCTGCTCTTTGCGCGGGTGAGTACGCCCTATTCGCTGCATACGGGCAAGGAGATGCGGCAGTACACCGAGGAGGAAATGCTCGAGCACATCCGGGCAACATTTGCCGAAAGGCTTATCGTCCTCCTCGCCCCCGTAGTGCGTGGCCGGAAAGGGCACTATCGCGAGCTCTTTGAGCAAATTCGCAAGCAGGGGTTTTTGAAGGTGCGCATAGACGGGGAGATTGTGGACTTGCGGCCCGGAATGAAGGTGGACCGCTTCAGCGTACACGACATCGAAGTGGTGGTGGATCGCCTCAAAGTCCATGATAAAACGGAGGAACGCCTGCGAGACTCGGTGCGGCTGGCGTTGAGGCTGGGGCAGGGTCTTTTGTACGTGCAGGAAAAGGACAGCGAAGAGCTCATCCCGCTGAGTACGCGCCTGATGGAGGTGGAGACGGGGTTGGCCTACGAAGACCCTTCGCCGAATACCTTTTCCTTCAACTCCCCCTATGGCGCCTGCAAGCTGTGCAAGGGGCTGGGGACGGTGAGTGAAGTGGATGTGGCGAAGGTGATTCCCGACCCTTCCAAGACCATCCGGCAAGGGGGGATTGTGCCCTGGGGCGCTCATCGCAGCAACCGCACTTTTGCCGAGTTGAAGCTCTGGCTGCAGGAACTGGGCACGGACTTCGACACCCCCATCTCGGAAATGCCCAAAGAGGCCCTGCGGCAGTTGCTGGAAGGCGAAGACGGCATGGAAGGGGTTTACACTTCTGAGACTTATGCCGGTGTGCTGCAGCAGGTGAAGCACTGGTATTACAACTCCTCTTCCGAGAAAATAAGGCGCTGGGCCGAGGGCTTTATGTCCACGCAAACCTGCCCTGAGTGCGAAGGGTACCGCCTGCGCAAGGAGAGCATGTACTTCAAAATTGGCGGCTTGCACATCGGGCAGGTGGCAGATATGGACCTGCCCGAACTGAAAAAATGGCTGAATGCCCTGCCCAAGATGCTGGACAAGCGCAAGCGCGCCATCGCAGCGGAAATTGTGAAGGAACTGAAACTGCGCCTGCAGTTTTTGCTGGATGTGGGGCTGGATTACCTCTCTTTGAACCGCCCCGCACGCAGCCTCTCCGGCGGAGAGAGCCAACGCATACGGCTGGCTACACAGATAGGCTCTAAACTGACGGGCATTACCTACATCCTCGACGAGCCGAGCATTGGCCTGCACCAGCGCGACAACCGGCGCCTCATCCAGTCATTGCAGGAACTGGCGGGCATAGGAAATACCGTGATTGTCGTCGAACACGACAAGGAAATCATGCTGGCCTCGGATTACATCATAGACCTCGGGCCGGGTGCCGGCAAACACGGTGGGCAGGTAGTGGGTGAAGGCATTCCCAAAGAGTTCGTCAAACAGAATACCCTTACAGCCCGCTACCTCTCAGGACGGGAGCGCATCCCCGTGCCCAAGACGAGGCGCAAGGGCAACGGCCGTCAATTGGTGCTGCGAGGAGCCTCAGGACACAATTTGCGCGAAGTGGATGTGAAAATCCCCCTGGGGACTTTTGTCTGCGTAACGGGCGTCTCGGGCTCGGGCAAGTCGTCGCTGATCAATGAAACCTTGTACCCCATTTTGCGAAAGCACTTTTACCGCAGCCGGCAAGAGCCCCTGCCTTATCGCGAAATTTCGGGCCTGGAGCACATAGACAAGGTCGTGGAAATAGACCAGGCGCCCATTGGCCGCACGCCGCGCTCCAATCCCGCAACTTATACGGGCTTGTTTACCCACATTCGCAAGTTGTTTACGGAACTGCCCGAATCGAAAATACGAGGCTATAAGCCCGGACGCTTTTCCTTCAACGTAAAGGGCGGACGCTGCGAAACCTGCCACGGCTCCGGCATGAGAGTCATCGAAATGAACTTCCTGCCGGATGTACACGTGGAATGCGAAACCTGCCTCGGCCGCCGCTACAACCGCGAAACACTCGAAATCCTCTACAAGGGAAAATCCATCAGCCAGGTGTTAGACATGACCGTAGATGAGGCCGTGGACTTCTTCGAGCCCATTCCCGCCATTTACCGAAAGGTAAAAACCCTGCAGGATGTAGGCCTGGGATACATCACCCTCGGGCAACAGGCCACAACGCTTTCAGGGGGCGAGGCCCAACGCGTCAAACTGGCCGAAGAACTCTCCAAACGGGATACCGGCAGCACCCTCTACATCCTCGATGAACCCACCACAGGCCTGCACTTCGAAGACATCAAACACCTGCTCAACGTCCTCAACCGCCTCGTGGACAAAGGCAATACCGTGCTCGTCATCGAACACAACATGGACATCATCAAAGTCGCCGACCACATCATAGACCTCGGCCCCGAAGGAGGCAGCGGCGGCGGACAAATCATCGCCACCGGCACGCCGGAGCAAGTGGCTAAGGTCAGAAAGAGCTATACGGGAAGGTTTTTGAAGGAGGAGTTGGGGTGAGGGGTGTCTGTTGTCGGTTGTCTGTTATCTGTTATCTGTTGTCTGTTGAACAATGTTAGGATCGGGGAGCCGACGAAGGAGGATCCCCGAGCCGGCCTTTGAGAATGGATAATGGAAAATTGAAAATGGAGAATGAACACTCCGTGTACACCCCGTGTACTCCGTGTACTCCGTGGTAAAAAAAATTGAGAATGAAAAATGGAAAATGAAAAATGAAAAATGGAGAATGGAGAATGCCTCTCCGTGAACACTCCGTGGTGAGTTTACAGCTATGCCCTTGAGCCCGTATTCAGGCCTGATTGAATTACGATTGTTACGCGTCAGGCTCGTCA
>WGBN01000196.1 GCA_015494245.1 Saprospiraceae bacterium
ATGCGAAGCGAGCGTAAAATCACATTAGAGCGCGAAGCGCTCCACATTAGAGGCCTTTGGCCTCCACATTAGAGCCGTAAGGCTCCACATTCCCCATCCCCCTCCCCATCCCTCCCAAACCACCGATACCGATTCCGTGCCACAAAGTTGTACGCAGCATCGCGCAGGGGGCGGGGGATGATGCGCAGAGCGGTGAGCAACGACCAGGGGAAGCGGAGGTATTTGGCGATGCGCAGGGCGGCGTCTGAGCGTAGATGGCAGCAGCCGTTTTCGATGAGTACGAGGGTTTGGGCCTCCATTTTAGCTTTTTGAAGGAGTTTTGCGATTTCTTGGGCGACTTGCTCATCGGCGGTGTCCAGGCAGCTGGCGAGCAGCGCCCGGGCCTCTTCGGATTGCAGGGGCAGGAAGGTGAAGACCGGCTTTTTCTGCCGGCGCCTGATGAAGCGCACGGAGCTTTGGCAGAGGTGACAGGGGCCGTCGAAGAGCAGGCGCGGAGCGCCTGATGTGGAGCCTGACGGTTTTAATGTGGAGCCTGACGGCTCTAATGTGGAACGCAAGCGTTCTAATGTGGAGCGCAAGCGCTCTAATGTGATTTTACGCTCGCTTCGCATCGCGTGGCTAATTTTATGTTCGCAAATTACACGATGCGAAAGCGAGCGTAAGATCACATTAGAAGCCGCAGGCTTCCACATTAGAGCCGCAGGCTCCACATTAGACGCGAAGCGTCCACATTCACCCATCTCCGCCAACAATAACAACAATCTCCCCTTTAACCTTGTGCCCCCTCTCAACAACCTCCGCCAAATCCGCGAGTGTGCCGCGCAGATATTCTTCGTGTATTTTGCTGAGTTCGCGGGCCAGGCAGGCGGGGCGTTCGGGGCCGCAGTATTCGTTGAGTTCTTTGATGCAGCGTTGGATGCGGTGTGGTGATTCATAGAGGATGAAGGTATGGGGTAAGGAGGCGAGGTAGGTCAGGCGTTTTTTGCGTCCCTTTTTGTGGGGCAGGAAGCCCTCGAAGTGGAAGCGGTCTGCGGGCAGGCCGGAGGCTGTGAGGGCGGGGACGAAGGCTGTCGGGCCGGGGAGGCTCTGTACTTCTATGCCTGCTTCGAGGCAGGCGCGTACCAGCAGGAAGCCCGGGTCGGAGATGCCCGGAGAGCCGGCGTCGGAAACCAGCGCGATGCGTTTGCCGGCGAGCAGCTCTTCGACAACCTTTTTGGTTTTGTGGTGTTCGTTGTGGGCGTGGTAGGCTTGCATGGGCGTGCTGATTTCGTAGTGTTGCAGCAGGCGTTTGCTCACGCGGGTATCCTCGGCCAGGATGAGGTCCACCTCTTTGAGCGTACGCAGGGCGCGCAGGCTGATGTCTTCGAGATTGCCGATGGGCGTGGGGACGAGGTAGAGCATGGCCGTAGGGAGAATCACTTTATGAGAGGGCTTCGAGGCGGGTGATTTCGTATTGCTCCATGATGAGGTTAGCGAGCAATTTGTGACAGGCTTCTTCTACCTGTTGGCGGGCATCTTCTTTGGAGTCGGCCTCTATTTCCATGCTGATGTGTTTGCCGATGCGCACGGATTGTACGCCTGTGATGCCGAGTTGTCCGGCGCTTTTGGCAACGGTTTTGCCTTGGGGGTCCAGCAATTCTTTTCTGGGCATGATGTCAATTTCTGCTTTGAAGCGCATGTCGTTTGCTTTGGGAGGGTTGCCCCTCATTGGACGAAGTTTTTAAGCAGGCCGAGCGCGAGGTACCAGAGGATGCTCAGCGGTATGGCCACTGCCCCCAGCCAGAGCAGGAGGCCGAGCGAACTCAGCGCAAAGATATAGCGAAATGCGTTGCCCTTCCAGCCCATGCCCCGGAATTTCATGCTGAAAAGGGGCAAAGGGGCCAATTGCAGCAGCGCAAAAACACATAGGCAGGCATACAGCAGCACGGGCTGGCTGACGAACTCGCCCAAGCCCATGCTGTCGCGGCTCCATACCAGCAGCAGGCCCATGAAAAACAGAGCCGTGGCAGGTGTGGGCAGGCCGATGAAATCCTGCGTCTGGCGTTCGTCTAAGTTGAAGCGGGCCAGGCGAAGAGCTGCCGATGCGGCCAGCAGAAAGGCGAGCAGGCTGCGCCCGTCGAGTGGGTCTTTCGCGCCGAGCCCGGCCTGCAGCAGCAGGTAGAGCGCTACGGAAGGCAGCAGCCCGAAAGAAATCATATCGGCCAGGGAATCGAGTTCTTTTCCGACGGGAGATTTGGCTTTGAGCAGGCGTGCAGCGAGGCCGTCTCCAAAATCCATCAGCCCGGCTGCGAGGAAGAGGAGCATGGCGATTTGATGCCTTTCGGCAAATAGTGCTACGAGTGCCACACTGCCCAGCAGGGCGTTGAGGAGGGTGATGGCGTTGGGAATGTGTTTGCGCATAAGAGGTTTTGTGAACATTGCGAGAGCCGGACAAAATTACAGCTTTTTGTCGGGATTGCCTTAGGCAACAAGGCCGGAGCTTTTGCGTACTGCTCTGCTGCTTCTCCGATTCACTTTTTATCTTTGCCGACATTTCGTCCCTTTCTCATTTTTCACGAAAGTGTATTTACACCAGCAGGGCGCAAAAAGCGTTATACAGGCATGAAGAGACTACACCCCTTTTTTTGGAAATTCGGCTTGCTCTTGTTCACAGCTTTTTATTTGCCGAAAGGCGGAGGAAAATTGAACGCACAGCCTGCTAATGACGGCTGCCTTCAGGCCATTCAGCTCACCGATTTAGACAACTGGTGCTCTGCTCCGGACGCTTTTAGCACGGGAGGCGCTACGGAATCTTCTCAGGCCGCTCCCTCTTGCTTCCCGTTAGACCCCCCGCCCTTGGATGTGTGGTTTGCCTTTACGGCCCAGGCCACCGACTTGCACGTAACGGTGATTGGAAATACCGACATCAATGCCGGAGGCACGCTGAACGACCCCCAATTTGCCGTTTACAGCGGAGACTGCACCAACCTCACGGAAATTGCCTGCGCCTCTGATGCCTTTGACCAAAACATCATAGAAAGTTTTGCGGGGCCGCTGTTGCCCGGTGAGACCTACTACATACGCGTTTCGGCCCGCTATGGGCAGACGGGCACCTTTCAGCTTTGTGTGAACAACTTCAACCAGGTGCCGAGTCCGAGCTCGGATTGTGCTACGGCGGCCGTGCTTTGCGACAAATCGCCCTTTACGGTGGAGAGCATTCAGGGGGCCGGAAACGATACGGATGAGGTGGACCCGAGCACTTGCATGCAGAGCGAATTTGCCTCTGTGTGGTACAAATGGACCTGCGACAATCCGGGGCCACTCACTTTTACACTCACGCCCACGAATCCCACCGATGACCTGGACTTCATCGTATATGAGTTGCCCAATGGCGTGGACGATTGCTCGGACAAGAAGCTTTTGCGCTGCATGGCTTCGGGAGAAAACATAGGTCAGCCTTTCTCTGCCTGGGAGCCTTGTACGGGGCCTACCGGCCTTTCGCTGAGCTCTGCCGATACCGTGGAGTATCCGGGCTGTGATCCCGGCGATGACAATTTTTTGGCGCACATCAACATGGAGGCGGGCAAGTCTTATGCTCTGGTGGTGAACAACTTCAGCAATACCGGCAACGGTTTTTCCATCACCTGGGGAGGCTCCGGCACCTTTGTCGGCCCGAAAACGGATTTTAGCATTGAGCCTGAGCTGGGCGCGCAATGCGACATAAATATGGTTACCTTCACCGACGAGACCGTCATCCCTCCCGGCATGACGGCCACCAGCTACAACTGGTATTTTGGTCAGGGGGCCAATCCCGCTACGGCTACGGGACCCGGGCCCCACGATGTGGTGTATTCCTCCTTTGGGCACAAGTCCATCCTCCTGCAGGTGGAAACCGATGCGGGCTGTTCGGTAACGCAGGTGCGTGAAATTTACATCGAGCCCTGCTGCGACCCTCAGACAGCCCTGGACATTCAACTGGATGATACACAGGACCCGGCCTGCTACGGTGAGTCCAGCGGTAGCATAGCGACTTCGGCTACCGGAGGTACGCCGGGCTATCAGTTTAGCATAGATGGCGAGTTGTACCAGTCGATAGGCTCTTTTGCCGAGCTGCCGGCCGGGGAGTACGAGATTTTTGTGCAGGACATCAAGGGGTGCATGGATTCTGTGGAAGCCGTGCTTCAGCAGCCCCCGCCCCTGATCGTGGATGCCGGGCCGGACCAGGTCATCACCTTAGGCGAAAGCGTTACTTTGGAGGGCAGCATCCAGGAAGCGCTCAGCCCTGCCGAGCCTTTGTGGATTGCTCCTTTGAGCGAATGCGTGACGGACCCCCTGAGTTGTTACAATTGCCTGACTCCTCTGGCTACGCCTCTGGTCAGCGACACCTTTTACCTCTCGGCTACAGATTTGGATGGTTGTTCGGACATAGATACCGTATTCGTGGAGGTTACCCCCGTGCGTCCCGTTTACATTCCCAACGCTTTCTCCCCGAATGGCGATGGCATCAACGACTATTTTACCGCCTTTGGAGGAGCTGTGGCGACTTCGATTGTAAAATTTCAGGTATATTCGCGCTGGGGTGATTTGCTGTTCCAGACCGGTGACATCCCCCTCAACAACGAAAAGCTCGGCTGGGATGGCCGCTCTGCTGACGGGCGGCCACTGAAACCGGGAGTGTATGCCTATGTGATTGAGATTGCTTTTCTGGACTGTACGACCGGTGTTTATTATGGGGATGTGATGTTGGTCAGGTAGGAGATGTTGGTGTGCTGTTTAGGAAGCAGAGTGACTTTAATTTGTAAGAGCGTTACATTAGACGTGTCATGTCTGTAAGGTGTGTCATGTCTTTTGAAAACAACGCAAATACGTGAAAAACGTTACACGTCGTCAAAAAACTGTTTAAAACGCCGCTTTGCGGCATCATCAAAACCAACTCATCATGAGCTTACAAACAGGTATGAAAGCCCCGGACTTCACCCTTCCGGATACCGAAAAAAACATGACCACGCTCTCCGATTTTCGGGGGCAAAATGTGCTGGTCCTTTTCTTCCCTCTGGCCTTTACCGGCGTGTGCACTAAAGAGCTTTGTGCTACCCGTGATGATATCGCCCGCTATCAGGACCTCAACACTCAGGTATTGGCCATTTCCGTGGACTCGCCTTTTTCTCTTGGCAAGTTTAAAGAGGAGCAACAGCTCAACTTTCCCTTGCTCTCCGATTTCAATCGCGAGGCGGCCCGCGCTTATGGGGCCTTGTATGACGAGTTTGTGCTCGGTATGAAGGGCGTAGCCAAGCGTTCTGCCTTTGTGGTGGACAAAGACGGCGTGTTGCGCTATGTGGAAGTTCTGGAAAATGCCGGCGAGCTGCCAAACTTCGAGGCGATTAAGGAGACCCTCGGTGGTTTGCAATAAAGGGTAGTTGTCCTTTTCTCTGCGCGCAGGTAGCCCTCTAAGGAACGGGGGCGTGGGAGAGCCGGGGCAACAGGCTATGCAGAATAGAAATTAAAAACATGCAAGACAAAGAGCAAACCCCTCCTCGTACAGACGTCAACGAGTTGGGCGAATTTGGGCTGATTGAGCATCTGACCCGCGACTTCCCGCATGTGCAGGAATCTACCGTCAAAGGTGTGGGCGATGATGCGGCCGTGCTCAGCTATTGTGGCGAGAAGGGCCCGCACATCCTTGTGAGCACAGACAGTTTGATAGAGGGCATTCACTTTGACCTGAGCTATACGCCTTTGATGCATCTGGGGTATAAGGCCGTCATCGTCAACCTCTCGGACATTTATGCGATGAATGCCCATCCCACGCAGATTACCTTCTCCTTTGGCATTTCCAACCGCTTTTCGGTAGAGGCCATGGAGGAGATTTACAAAGGCGTGCGCAAGGCCTGCGAGCTGTACAAAGTGGACCTCGTAGGGGGCGATACCACCTCTTCGCCGCGTGGCCTGGTCTTGCAGGTAACGGCACTTGGCAAGGCCTTCTCCGAAAAAATCGCCTACCGCTCCGGTGCTAAAGAGGGTGATATCATCTGCATCACCGGCAATCTGGGAGCTGCTTACGTGGGCTTGCAAATCCTCGAACGGGAGAAGCAGGTACAACTCGCAGCCCCCGGCGCCAAAGCAGAGCTGGAGCAATACAGCTACCTCATAGAGCGCCAACTCAAACCCGAAGCCCGCAAGGACATGATTCGCTTTTTTGAGAAGTCGGGCCTGAAGCCCACCTCTATGATTGACATCTCCGATGGCCTGGCCTCCGACCTCTTCCATCTCTGCCGGCAATCGGGCCTGGGGGCTTATCTCGAAGAGTCGGGCATTCCCATGCATCCCGATATGGAAATGGCAGCTCTGGATTTGAAACTCCCCCCCCTGACTTGTGCACTGAGCGGAGGTGAGGACTATGAGCTGCTCTTTACCATAGACCCCAAAGATTTGGACAAGGTGAAATTTTTGCCCGACATTTACATCGCCGGAGAGATGGTTTCCAAAAAAGACGGCGTTTCCCTGCATACGACAGGTGGCAAAGTCGTGCCGCTCAAAGCACAGGGCTGGCAGCATTTTGGAAACGAAGATTGAAACAAAAAAAGAATATAAGCGAGGCAGCTGCTGAATTTTGCGTCTCCTTAAAATCAAAGCTTAGCATGAACAGACAATGGCTATTTCTTTTGCTCGGCATTTTTTTGCCACTTTTTTGGACAGCTTGCCATGAGGATACTCCGCCGCCGCCACCTGAGAAGCCGGAGCAGCCCGTTAAGCCGGCCAAGCAATACGCCGTGCCGGCTTTTGATCGCGACTCGGCTTATGCCTTTTTGGCCAGGCAGTTGGAATTTGGCCCGCGAGTTCCCGGCACGGAAGCGCATGCAAAGACGCGCGAATGGCTGGTACAGAAGTTTCGGGATTACGGCTTTGAAGTGCTGGAGCAAAAGTTTGACCAAAAGACCTTCGACGGCAAGACTTTTGAGGGCGTCAACATCATCGCCCGCTATGCGCCTGCCGAGAGCCGCCGTATGATGCTGGCCTCACACTGGGATTCGCGCCCCTTTGCCGATTCGCCGCTTAGCAACAGCCCCGATCAGGCCGTACCCGGCGCTGATGACGGAGCCTCCGGCGTGGCCATTTTGCTGGAAATTGCCCGCCAAATATCACAGCACCCCTTTGATGGCCTGGGCGTGGACCTGGTGCTTTTCGATCTCGAAGACTACGGAGAATCCGGTGGCTCCGAAATGAGCTGGGGGCTGGGAGCTCAGTACTATGCCCGCCATTTGCCGCCCATAGCTCCGCAATACGGCATCCTGCTCGACATGGTGGGCGCTGCCCATCCGCGCTTCACCAAAGAGCAGGTCTCCATGACCTATGCCCCCCAGGTGATGAATAAAGTCTGGCACCTCGCCCAGAGCATGGGCCACAAGGAAATGTTTGTCAACGTACCCACCGGCCCCCTCGTGGATGACCACTACTTCGTGAATACCATTGCCGGCATCCCCATGATAGACATCATCAACCGTCCTGTTGGCACCAAGACGGGGTTCGTAAAGCATTGGCACACTCCCCAAGACGATTTGAGCGCTATAGACAAAAATACCCTCGGCGCTGTGGGGCAAGTGTTGACGGCCGTCATCTATCGGGAAGCAAGTAGGAGCTTTTGAGGCTCGGGTACTCACTGTTCTCCCAACTCCGGCAGCTTTTTCAAAAAGCTTATCAGGCTCATGACCGATATATCCGGCCGGATTTGCCAGGTGTCGGAATCGTAAGTGAGGATGAAGTTTTGTTTCGTTCCCAGAATCTCGATGATGTTGTAAAATCCTCGTGAAGGCTTTACGACATTGCCCAGTTTGATTTCTATGCAGGCAAGGGGCGTGTTGCCCTGTACGAGCAGCAGGTCGCATTCTGCGCCGTCAGAGGTGCGGAAAAAGTAAGGGTCTATGCCTTTCGGCAAATGCTTTAAGCACTCGGAAATGACGTACCCCTCCCAGGATGCGCCGGCAGAGGGATGTACCGGCAGGTCTTTGCTTTGGCGAATGCCAAGCAAAGCATGTAGCAAACCGGAATCGCTGAAGTAAACTTTAGGAGATTTGACGAGCCGTTTTTTTATGTTCGTATGAAAAGGGCGGAGTACCAGAGCTATGAAAGAAGCCTCCAGAAAATTGAGGTAGCGCTTGACGGTGTTTCCCGAAATGCCGAGGGAGCGGGCAAAAGTCGCTGCATTCCATAGATTGCCGTGCTGAGCTGACAGCATTTGCAGAAATGTCCTAAATCGAATGGGGTCGGTCTGCAAACCGAGAAAGGGCAGATCCCGTTCTACATAGGTTTTGATGAATTCTTCCCGCCATTCAAAACTCCACTCCTCGCTTGGAGCCAGCCAGGAATCCGGGAAGCCTCCTCGCCACCAGTGAGATTTCAAATGCTCTTTGCTCGCTCCGATTTCTTCGAGAGAAAAAGGGTATAAGGTCAGGTAGGCGACTCTGCCAGCCAGAGATTCCGAGCTCTTTCGCATGAGCAGGGGAGAAGCCGACCCGAGGAGCAAAAAACGCCCGGGGACGCGATGCTCGTCAATCAGCGCCCGCAGTTCAGTAAACAGTTCGGGCAAGCGCTGTACCTCATCAATGATGACCAGCTCATCCTGAAACTGACCGAGAAAAAAGCCCGGGTCATTGCTCAATCGCTGATAATCTTCGAGGCGCTCCAAGTCGAAATAGCGTACCGGCTTGGCGTATTTGTCAGTCAGACTTTTTGCCAAGGTGGTTTTACCTACCTGTCTGGCGCCTGTCAGTGTCACTGCAGGGAAAAAGCTGAGGAGCTCTGTCAATCTGTGTGCTATGCTGCGCGCTATCATGGCTTTGTTGTGTGTTTATACCACATAAATAACCCTGCAAATCTGAAATGTCACTTCAGATTTACAGGCAAAAATAGGCTTTTTTCGGGAATATTCTATGCGTTTGGATTTAAAAAAGAGCGCTTACAACAGGGAGCTATGCGCTATCATCCTCCGCC
>WGBN01000197.1 GCA_015494245.1 Saprospiraceae bacterium
GTCAGATGTGTATAAGAGACAGCCTATGGGCAGGCGGGTTTGCAGAAGTATATCACCGGTGTCAATTTCTTTTTGGATGAAAAAGGTCGTGAGTCCCGTTTCTTTTTCACCCCTGATAATGGCCCAGTTGATGGGGGCAGCGCCCCGGTACCTGGGCAAAAGGGACGCATGCAGATTGAAGGTGCCGAGGGGAGGCATGGCCCAAACACTTTCGGGCAGCATTCTAAAGGCAACTACGACCTGTAAATCGGCTTTGAGCGCACGAAGAGCATCCTGAAACTCAGGCGCTTTGAGGTTGCGGGGTTGCAAAACGGGCAAGCCTTTGTCCTGGGCGTACTTTTTTACAGCAGATTGCAGCAATTGTTTGCCTCCGCGTCCGCCCAACTTGTCCGTAGCTGTAACAACACCGGCGACCTCATAGCCGTTTTGTAGGAGGATGTCAAGTGAAGGCACAGCAAAGGCAGGTGTGCCCATAAAAACGATTCGCATGGTCTTTGTATCTTTGGGGCAAAGATACGGGGAAGTTTGGGGAATCTCCGCGATTTGAGCCGGAGATATTTTGCCTCTTGCTTGCGATTTTCACTTACTCGGGTTTTGAAGATTTTTTTGCAGTATGAAACAGCTAACAGCTATATTCTTTTTCTTGCTTTGTGCAGGTTTGCTCCATGCCCAGAGCGAGCCCGTTCAGGTCGAAGGCTACGCTTATGAAACCGATAACCGGGGGTACTTGCCGCAGGTGCAGATCTATTTTATGCGCGCTGAAAGCAGGGATACCGTATTCAAAGTATTTACGGACTCTGTGGGGTATTTTTCCGTTCATTTGCCGAAAGGCGAATACATCGCACGCGCTGAAAAGTGGATCTTCCAGACTTTGGAAAAGCCTTTTTCCGTAGGCGACGAAAAGGTTTTCCTTCCATTGGAAATGCAGCGTTTGCCCGGTTATTGGTTTGAAATGACGCTGGCTTCTGAATACGACAGTACACACACCGCAACAGCCATTACCGGAGCTTTGATCGAGGTCTATAACAATACAAAACAAGAAGAAGTATTGGTGTTGAAAGACCATCCATATCCCACTTTTAACATGGCTCTTCAACCAGGGAATCACTACACCATCATGATTCGCAAAAAGGGCTATTTTGCAAAGCGCATAGAAGCTTATGTGAACATAGAAGGCTGTATTCTTTGCATTGACGGAGTGAGTGATATCGAGCCGGGGGTATCTGATAACCTGACTTCAGGACTAAAAGAGGGTACTTTGTTGGGAAACATTACCCTGACTCCCGCTACTCTCGATAAAACCCTGCGCATTGAAAACATTTATTACGACTACAACAAATGGGATATTCGCGAGGATGCTGCCCGTGAACTGGATAAAGTCATTGCCATGTTAAAAGAAAATCCCGATTTGATCGTCGAGCTGGGCTCACATACGGATTCTCGTGGCAAAGACTCCTACAATCTCAAGCTTTCGCAAAAAAGAGCCCAGGCAGCCGTGGATTACATACTCGAAAAGGGCGGCATCTCTGCGGATCGCATTGTCGCCAAAGGCTACGGCGAAACGCATTTGGTCAACCGCTGTAAAAATGGCGTACACTGTAGCGAGGCCGAGCATCAGGAGAATCGCCGCACGGAGCTCAAAATTATTGGCTTTACGGATGCCCTCGGACAGGAGTATAAACCGCTGTCCGAAATCTTGCGGGAAGAGCGCATGGAAGCCGAATTGCAAAAAATCCTGGAAGAAGGTACTGAAGTACAGATTAAGCCGGGGGAAGAACTGCCCGAAGAAATCCGGCGAGACCTGGAGAAAGCCAAAAAGAAGGAAAAGAAAAATGAACAACAATGATTCATGAAAAACACTTGCTCGTTGTACTGGCTGCCTTATTGGGAATGTTTTACGGATGTTATAGCTTTACGGGTATTGCCGTAAATCCGGAAGCAGAGACTTTTTACGTTTTGCCATTCAGCAGCCAGACGACGGATGCGCCTCCTGTGTTGCCCGATATATTCACGCAAAAGCTGAGCGATAAGGTGCGCAATGACACTCCGCTTAAACTGTCGGAAACAGACCCTGATATAGCCATCAAAGGGGTTGTTACGACTTATCGGGTGAGTTCCGAAGCACCTCAGGCAGGGGAGCTTACGGCTTTAAACCGCCTGAACGTCAGTGTAAAAATCACCATAGACGACAGTACTTCATCGGAAGGAGCGCGTACTTTTACTGCCTCCTGGGCCGTAGATTTTCCCGGCGATGTCAATTTGCTGGATGTGCAGGATCAATTGATCGAAGAGGTTACGGACCAGTTGGTCGAAGATATATTTAATAAGGCTTTTACCAGTTGGTGATGTGAATGAAGGAAAGGGGCCTAAGCCCCTTTCACAAATTCTGCAATCAAGTCTGCACCCCGGCATACTTTGGGGCAATACTTTTGGAGGAAGGTTTCATCCACCGGCAGGTGACGCGCTGCTTCCAGCGCTCGTGCACCGTCGAAATCCACGTAGGAAAGGCGGGCTGTGAGTTCTTCCGGAGGGCGGCCAAAATCGGAGCCGGGGAGCAGAGCTACGCCGGTTTTTTCCAGCAGGTAATCGCAAAAAGCTGCAGCGTTGTGGAGGTATTCAGCCTTTTGATGATGCCCTTGGCGCAAGCTGCTGAAATCGGGAAAGAGATAGAAGCCTCCTTCCGGCGCTGCTGTGGGGATGCCTGCTTCCACCAATTTTTGCTGGACGTATTGAGCCGCCGTCTTCAGGATTTTCCGGGAGGCGGTGAGGTATTCCTCTATGTCTTCATTGCCTTCGAAGGCCACAGCAGCGGCGTATTGTATAGGTGAGCTCACGGAGGTAAAAGACTCGCTGGCAATGATGGCCATGATGTCTAAGAGTTTGCGCCAGCGGCTCGGGAAGTAGAAGGCACCCAGCCGCCATCCGCCGGCGCCGCACCACTTGCTGAGTCCGGTGCTGATGATGGTACCCTCGGGATAGTAATGAGCAATGCTTTGGTGCCGGCCGTCGTGGTGCATGTCGCCATAGATTTCGTCGGCCAGGATGAGCAAGTTGTATTTGCGGGCTACTTCGGCCAGTGCTTCCAGAAGTTCGGGCGGGTAAGTGGTGCCCGAGGGGTTGTTGGGGTAGTTGAGGATAAGCAGCTTGTGGGTGTCGGGAAATTGCAGGCAGGCCTCTTCCAGGGCTTCGGGCTGCAGGCGCCAGTGGTTTTCCACCTGCGTGTCTATCCAATGAACAGGCTTGCTGAGCAGGGAGGCCTGAGGTTCGTAGGAAACCCAGGAGGGAGAGGGCAGGAACAGTACACTTTGGTGTGCCATTTGCAGGTGGAAAATGAGTTCCTTGCTGCCCGGGCCGATGAGCATGTCTTCGGTTTCGGCCGGCAGTCCGGTTTTGCGTTGGATGTATTTGGCGAAAGCCTGACGCAAACGGGGCAGGCCTTTTACGGGCAGGTAGGCCTTTTCA
>WGBN01000198.1 GCA_015494245.1 Saprospiraceae bacterium
GAGCATCTCTACCTGTTTTTTTACCCGAATTTGCCGGGTGCGCACAACTGCGCACCCAAACAAATTCATGCTTCGCTTACTTCATGAGAATCATTTTGTTGGTGGCCATCTCCGTCGAAGTCTTCACACGGTAGTAGTAAACACCCGAGCCTTCGAGTTGTGAGGCATTCACCATCCATTCGTGGCGGCCTTTCGGCAAATTCCGGTTTTCGGTATAGACCATCCGGCCGGAGGCATCAAAGATGGAAAGGGTAACTGCATCGCCTTCCGGCAAATAGAACCCTATGCTCGTCTCCTCTCCAAACGGGTTGGGGATGTTCTGTTGCAACTTTAAGCCCTTGACCTGCCCTTGGGAGACCTCTCCATCGTAGAGAAACTCCAGGCTTAGATCCAGACGTTCGCCATTGGAATGATAAGCCTCTGCTTTTGTCAAGTCAGAATTGAGCTCCATCACATCGCTGAGGAGATGGCCGTCTTCCAGGGCTTTAAAGTGCAGGATGAAGAGCTCGCTCCCGTCTTCCAGACTAAGGCCGTAAGCTTTGTTCCAGCTGCCCGTCAGCAAGCCTTGTGCGAGGTGGTTCATGCCGAAATTCGCCGTGCTTAGATTCGAGAGCACTCCCGGCTCTATGCGCTCCAATTGCAACACTTCGGGATCAAAGGCCAGGGTAAACTGGAAGCCCGCCACATCTTCAAACTGGTTGGCCCGCACGGCTACGGCATAGCTGTTGCCCGCTTTCAGATTTACGTCTGTAGCTTGCAATGGCAGATTGGCGACTGCGTGCACATTCACAGGCGGTATGTTGGAATTGACCTGTGCCGAGCCATCCACATCGCCAATTTTGATGGCTATAAAGTCGGAGTGCATTTGGTCCTCTGTCAGTTCCGGATAAGTGATGTAGTCGGGAACATACTCCAGCCAGGGGTTGGAGGGATCGGGGAAGACGTAGTCGGCAGGAATAAACCGCCATGAAGGATAGCCTCCAAAATCGTCTTCCAGCAAGAGAATCACCTTGCGAATGACCACCATATCCAAGGTACTAATAGCGCCTGAGTGATTGGCATCGGCAGCCAGCATCTGATAGGGCGTATCTAAGGAGTCCACCCCGAGGATGTGCCGCGTGATGAGCACCAGGTCATACGTACTGACACCATTGGTGGCATCTCCGTCTTTAACCGGTGTAACGGTATAACCACTACCCGTTGCCAAACCTTCAAAAGCATAGGGACTGCCCATCTGCATAAGGCCCGGATCATTGGGGTTGTTGTTTGTAACATGTACCTCTACCTCATCGGCCTCCACACCCGATTCGTCCTCAATCAAGCCGGCAATGGTAGCCACAGCCGGGCCCGAGGGCGGGCAGACGACAAAGTTGTCCTGTATAATGACCTGCGTGATGCAGAAATCGGCATTACCGGCTTCGTCAACAACCCATATCTCCACATCATGGGTACCCACATCATTGCAATGAAACGTCAGAGTCTTCGTCGCAGGCGGGCCCGAAGCAGTTGAGTCTGCCAGACGCATATAGACCTGCAGATTTTCTTCTGCGGTGCAATTGTCCTCCTTGTGAGCGACAAACAAATCCGCATCTACAGATACGGAAATCGTATCCGGCATGTAGCCCAATTCCGTTGCAATACCACTATTGCAAACGATGCTCGGCAATTTCAAATCGCGCACCTCTATCGTCATGGTTGCGTAAGTGGTATTGCCACAGCCGTCCACAGCCGTAAAGAGCACTTCGGTAGTTCCCATCGGATAAAACCCGCTGGCATTGGCACCGCCATCTGTGGCATACGGAGAGTTGTTGGTGATCGTTATGAAGGGGCTGCAATCGGTAGCAAAAGCATCCGGCAAGTCGGCATATCCGTATTGGCAGTTGTTGTCCACACCCACGATGGTGTCATTGGGGACAGTCAAAACAGGGGGCGTCTGGTCTTTCATAATGATGAGCTGCGTATGGTACCAAATCCCTCCGGAGTTGGGATCATAGGGGTCATAGCTGCACCAATCCATCACAGCCCAGGTGCGTACAATCTTGTAGCAGGCCGGATAGGATACGTAGTAATACTGATCGGAGTAGTTCACACCGAGAAGAGCACAAGGCTCCGAAGGCAATTGCGGGCGCGAATAAGGGTCCGGTAAACTGTCGGGATGAAGCTCTTCCTGCTCAATACAGGCATCATAAAGGGTATAGTCCTCCGGCCAAACGATGGTACTGCCATCGTAAGGATTCTGATTCTCCACAGTGATAGTCTGCTGGCAAGTCGTCACATTGCCACCCGCATCGGTGAAAGTCCAATTGCGCACAATGGTGCCTTCTCCACAGTTGTTGATCGTAATGGTAGAATCTTCTGTCATCACCACATCTGCAGCACAACCATCCAATACGATGGGATCTCCATAGATACTCAAATCTGAATAATCCTCATCGCACTCAATGGTCAGTGCCGGCAAAGGACAGGAGACTAAAGGATCACTCTGATCCTGCACATCTACAAAAACATTACACTCCGAATATGAAGCCGGATTTCCCTGCTCCGCAACGCGCAAAATCACCTCTATCTGCTGGCCAATGTCATCACAGTCAAACTCCAGATAAGTGCCATAGGTCGCTCCATCATCCCGGCTGGCCGTGAAAACGATGGGGACACAATTGTCGTAGCTGCCATCGTCTAAATTGGAAGCAGCAACCACCGCCAGGCCCGTAGCCGGAATGGGTACCACTGTAAACTCATCGCAAATAGCAGTAGGGACATCGTCATCTATAATCGTCAGATCTACCTGGCAAAAAGAAGTGTTGCCACACAAGTCAGTAGCTTGATAAGTAACCGTATAGACACCTATGGGAACATTGAAGAAGGGCCCTGTACCGGAGCCGCCCCAACTTCCCGTAGTCGTTACCGTAATGAGGTTTTGCGCCGTACAGTTATCTGATACGGTAGCCTCAGGCAAAACAAAATCCGCAGAGCAGGTCGCCGAGTTGGTACCCATAATCAAAGGGTCCGGACAAGTGATGTCGGGAGCCGTAGTATCCTCTACCGTGATGTGCTGATCATAGGTCTCCACCTGATTCGTGCAGTTGTCAACCACCGTCCAAGTGCGTATCACTTCGTAAGAAGCAAGAGAGGGCAGGCAGGTATAGACGATGTTATCCGTGTAGGTGGTATTGATCATGCAGTAAACACCGCTCATGATGGAATTGCCATCAATCATAGGCTCACCTGTTACCGAGGGGTCTAAATCCACAGCATCACTGCATTCGTAAGTGAAATCATCCGGAAAAACGACATCATTCACATCCTTGCTTTCCAAATTGATGACTTGCGTACACTGCGATTGATTGCCGCTGTCATCCAAAGCATACCAGGTACGCACAATCTGGCCAATGTAAGGAGGCGCCATGCTGCAATCCGGCCCTACCAACACATCGGCATAGGTCAGCGTCACATCCGGATCGCAATTATCTACCACGGTCGGGTAGCCTACGGAAGCAGGGTCCATATCTGCATTGCAGCCAATGACCACATCATCGCAATTGGCAGTAAAAACCGGCGCCAAAGCATCGTGCATAACAAAATAGGCCGTGCAGTTATTACCGCTGGCCTCATGCGTAACCGTAGCTGACATCAATTGCCCCAGATAGCCTCCATCAACAGTAACGGGCTCCGGGCCACTCGCAACGAGGTTCCCAAGCGGGTCATACACATCAATCAAAATCGTCCCCGCCGGAATAGGGCCCTCCAGAAGATTATCTGCCGTAAGCACTGCATTGCAAGAACCATTTACAGCCACATTCAACGGGCCCGAAGGATTTCCGTTACACACAATGGTTTGTGCCTGTAAGGCAAAAGTAAAAAGTGATAAAAAGGCAAGCAGAAAAACGTTTTTCGTTTGCCTTGAGGCCGCAGCCAAAAAGGCTTTAGCCAATCGTGCTCCAAAGAGCATTCCGTTTGTTTTCTTGTTCCCATTCATTTGCCTAAAAGTTTTATGTTAAAAAAGTGTTTCCAATTCATACCCCAACCGAAGTGGTTTAGGGAAACCGGGCTTCCCGACCGGAAATTTGGCCGGCTCGCACCGCCCAAATTCATTTCAAGTATAAATCAGGCACACATCGGACATCCCCGGACAGGTACCGCACACCCGCCCGCAGCAGTAGAGACAACTCTACATACTTCGGTAAATCACTGAATGCCCGGCCATTTCAACACTGCATAGCCTGCAGCGTATCAAAAGCCAAAATCAGCCTAAAAGGCTCAGACAGAGGCATTAAAACCTCTTCTTATTTGTTGTAGTCATGGAAAAAACGCAAACCCATAAACGGGCAGCAAAGACGGGAACTGTTCTCTCATAGCATTCCCTTCTTTTTGACCCATCCTCGGGCGACATGGCAACCCAAGCCGGTGTATATACCTCCGTATTCGGGCAGCCATGCCGCTCAAGAATAAGCCTTATGTTTTCTCCATAGTATGAATCAACATGCATCACCATACAGGATGCACACACAATTCATTCTTCAAGAAACAAATACCGTGCCAAAAACGAAATGCGCATAAATTCCAGATAGCCAAAATGGCCGGAACCCCTTGCAATACTAATACATAGCGTACCTTTGCAGTCAGATGAAAGACGCAAACGTACAGGAGCAAAAACCACTCCCCGGCACAGAAGAAGAGGCGCTTGAATCCATCCGGATATCGCGTGTCATTGCCCCCATTTTATTGGGTATCGCAGCTGTATTCTACCTGATGTGGCGGCAATTTGACCCCGCAGAGTTTGCCAAAGTATCCTGGAGCGGGAAAGTTATTTGGGGCGTAGCGTTGGCAGCGCTGTTGCTCGCCATTCGCCATTTGGCTTATGCCACCCGCCTGCGCATACTCTCCAAAGGAGATTTTTCCTGGCGCAAGTGCATTGAGTTGATTTTTATCTGGGAGTTTAGCGCAGCCGTATCCCCCACCAGCGTGGGCGGCTCTGCCGTAGCCTTTTTTGTGCTGGCCCAGGAAAAACTGCCCGCCGCCCGCACGGCCACCATCGTGCTCTACACCATTATTTTAGACACGCTTTTTTTCATCGTATCCATCCCGCTGCTCTTGTTGGCCTTTGGCCCCCACATCATTCGCCCGGGTTTGAGCAGCTTTTCAGAACTCGATGCCTGGGGATATACTTTTATCTTTGCTTACATTTTTATGTTTTTTTACGGCTTCTTGTTTTTTTACGGCTTATTCATCAACCCCATACAAATCAAGCGCCTGCTCGGCCGCATCACCGGCATTCGCTTCCTGAGGCGGTTTCGCCGCCGCGCCATTTTGCTGGGCATGGAAATGGTATTGGCCTCTTTTGACATGAAGCGGCAGCGCTGGAGCTTCCACATCAAAGCCTTTCTTGCCACCATTGTAGCCTGGTCAGGCCGCTTTTTGCTGCTCGCCATGCTGATTGCAGCCTTTAAAGAGAGTTGGCCCACCGATCCCTCCTGGTACATGGGCCTATACGCGCGCCTGCAGGCCATGTTCGTCATCATCGCCTTCAGCCCCACGCCGGGTGGAGCGGGCTTCATCGAAGTGCTCTTCGGTGGCTTCCTCACCGATTACGTAGCCAACGACACCAACTCCATCATCATCGCAACCATCTGGCGATTGATGACCTATTACTTCTACCTGCTTGCCGGCGCCATCGTCATTCCCAACTGGATACGCGAAGTGCTCAACTACCGCAAAGAAGCCGCCCAAAAAAAGAAAGATGCTTGAACTACTCGCCAAATATTTCCCGGAACTCTCCCCCGCTCAGCAAACGCAATTCGCCGCGCTCCCTACCCTCTATGCCGAATGGAATGAAAAAATCAACCTCATTTCCCGCAAGGATATACAGCATTTGCCGCTAAGGCATGTATTACATTCTCTGGCTTTCGCCAAATACGTCCCGTTCAAAGCCGGCAGCCAAATTTTAGACCTCGGTACGGGGGGAGGCTTTCCCGGAATCCCACTCGCCATCGTGTTCCCCGAAGTGCACTTCACCCTCATAGACGGCCGCGGAAAAAAAATCACAGCCGTCAAAGGCGTCGCCCAAGCCATCGGCCTGAAAAACGTGGAAGCCCGCCACCAACGCGCCGAAGAACTCAAACGCCCCCAATTCGACTTTGTAGTGAGCAGAGCTGTAGCCCCACTCCCCCGCCTCTTCAGCTGGAGCCACCGCCTTCTGCGAAAGCAACAGCGAAACCCCATCCCCAACGGTCTCATCACCCTCAAAGGCGGACAACTGCAAGCTGAAATTGAAGAATTGCCCAAAAAAACCTATTCGGAAATTACCCCAGTCAGAGATTTTTTTGAAGAAGAATGGTTCGAAGAAAAGTACATAGTTTATGTTTCTTAATTCTCAATTTTCAATTTTCCATTCTCCATTCTTCATTCTTCATTCTCCATTCTCCATTCTTTCCGTCAATTCCTGTACCT
>WGBN01000199.1 GCA_015494245.1 Saprospiraceae bacterium
CCCACCGCCGAAGTACCCGTAACCAACATCTATCGAGGCGCCATACTCGAAGAAGAAGACTTCCCCATCAAACTCACCGGCTACACCCCCTGCTTCCGCCGCGAAGCCGGCTCCTACGGCGCACACGTCCGTGGCCTCAACCGCGTACACCAATTCGACAAAGTGGAAATCGTGCGCATCGAACATCCCGATCGCTCCTATGCAGCCTTAGACGAAATGCTGGAGCACGTCTCCTCCCTGCTCGATGAGCTGGAGCTGCCCTACCGCATCGTCCGCCTCTGCGGGGGCGACCTCGGCTTCACCTCGGCCCTCACCTACGACTTCGAAGTCTATTCAGCCGCCCAAAAGCGCTGGTTAGAAGTCAGCTCTGTCTCCAATTTCGAAACCTACCAGAGCAACCGCCTCCAACTGCGCTTCAAAGACGGCAAGAAAAAACGCCTGGCACATACCCTCAACGGCAGCGCCCTGGCACTGGCCCGCATCGTAGCCGCCCTGCTCGAAAACAACCAAACCGAAAACGGCATCGAGTTGCCCAAAGTCCTGCACAGCTACACGGGCTTTGAGCGCATAGAAAAACCCTGAGCAAAAAAGCCCCCTACCGGGCAGGGGGCTTTTTTCTTCTCACAACTCGCTGGGCCGCACCCCAAAACGCTCCAAAAATTTCTTGCTGAAGTAAGAAGCGCTCTCTATGCCCACCGCATAGCGCACTTCCGAAACCGTCCGGTAACGCCTCGCCTTCAAAAGTTGATACGCCCGTTGCAGGCGAATTTCCAAAAGAAACTGAACCGGCGACAAGCCCGTCAACTCCTTCAACAAACGGGCCAACTGACGGCTGCTGTAATTCATGCCCGCTGCCAATTCTTCCACCCCAAAGCCGGGCTCATCCAAATGCGCTAAGGCCAGGCGTTCGGCTTGCGCCAAAAACTCCTCATCGGCAGTCAGCCCGGCCTGCACCAAACCCTGCTCGCGCAAAGCTTCTTCCCGCTCCCGTTTCTTTTCTAACAAACTTCTCAGACGCGCCCGCAATTCACGCACGCTAAAGGGCTTCGTGATGTAGTCGTCGGCCCCAAATCGAAAACCCCGCAAACGGTCTCTTTCCTCAGCCCGGGCCGTCAGAAAGACAAAGGGGATGAGCTTCCAGGCCTCTTCGCGAGCCACCATTTGCCGAAAGGCAAAACCGTCCATCCCGCCGGGCATCATCACATCCGAAATGATGAGATCTACTTTTTGCTTGCGCAAAATCTCCAAAGCCTGCTTGCCCTCACTTGCATGCAAAGCGTGGTATTCCTCCGACAAAAGGCGCCGCAGAAAACGCGCCATGTCCGGCTGGTCTTCGACAATGAGAATCACAGCCTCCTTGCCATGCCCCAGATGAGGCACCCACTGAGCAGATTGGGAAAACTCCCTGGCCTCAAAGTCAACTCCTGCTTCTTCTTTTACAGGCAACTCCAACACGAATCGAGCAAAAACCCCCTCCTCGCTTTCTGCACGAATGCTGCCGCCCATTAAATCACACAACTCTTTCGCAAAAGCCAGGCCGATACCGGCTCCCGACTCCTTTTGTCGGCCGCGGTAAAAGCGCTCAAAGACATGCGGCAAGTCTGCTTCCGAAATACCCGACCCTTCGTTATAGACCACAACCCTCAAACAGCTCTCCTTCATTTCAGCCTGAATCTGCACGCATTTGCCGGAAGGCGTAAATTTCAGGGCATTGCCGAGGAGGTTGTTCAGGATTTTCTCCAGTTTGTCTTCGTCCAAACGCACGATTAAGCCGGGCGGGCAGTGGATTTCACATTGCCAGGAAACGCCCTTCATGCGGGCAGCAGATTCGTAAGAAGTGCAGATGCGCTGCAAGCTGGCGGCCAACTGCAGGGGATGTTCTTTCAAAGGGATGCTCCCGCTGTCTAAACGCGCCAACTCCAGCATCTCCTCCGTGAGTTGCAAAAGGCGCCGGCCCTGCGCCTCAATCTCCAACAAGCGCTCTTTGGTATCTCGCTCTTTGACCTTCCCAATCAAATCTTCCAGGGGAGCGAGGATGAGCGCCAGGGGCGTTCGATATTCATGAGCAATGTTGTTGAAAAAGCGGGTTTTCAACTCGTGCAATTCCTGCAAGCGCCGCGCCTCTTCCTGCTTAGACCTCAACAGCAATCTATCTTTTTCTGCTTTAACGCGCTGCCGCATCCAAAAAAAATAGCTCAGCCCGCCGAGCAGCAGCAGAAGCGCAAGGCCTCCAAAGAGGAGCTCGTGCCGGCGGCGGCGGCTGCGCTCAATTTCCAAATCCTGTTGGGCAATTCGGGCTTTTTGTTTTTCGTATTCGTAGCGGGCCAGCGCCTCGGCCTGGGCATCCTTCAAGTCACTTGTGAATAGCGTGTCAAAAAGATGCACAGCCCGATCAGTAAAACGGTAAGCCGAGTCGTATTCGCCCAAAGCTGCCTGCACCTGCCCCGACAAAACATACAACTCGCCAAGAGTTTGCTTTTGATCTAAGGCTTTCGCCAAATCCATCCCCTCGCGGGCATACGCCAGGGCCTTGCCGTAGTCTTTTTGCCTCCGGTACTGCTCTGACAACGCCAACAGCAACTGCAACTCCTCATAGCGGTCGCCCGTTTCTCTGACGCTCTCCATGCCTTTTTGGAAGTAGTACAGCGCAGAATCCTGCCGCCCTACCTGCTGATAATACGCCCCGAGATTGTGATAAACGTAAGGATTTGCACCGGAGGCTCCAAGTTTTTCAGCTTCCTTCAGGTAAGCGAGTTTGTCTGAAGGCATTTTCGCCAGACCACTCAAATTGACATAGAGGTCAGACAAATATTCCGGAGCACCGGCCTTGATGAAGTATTGTTCTGCCCTCAGGGCATAAGTGCGGGCTGTAAGAGAATCCTGAAGGTCCAGATAAACGGTAGAGATGTTTTCGGCAGCCAGACCGGCATCCAGCATATCGCCTTCCCGCTCGCTGATTTTCAACAGCTCAAACAAGGGAATCAAAGCTTCTTCCAACTGCCCCCATTGCCGGTAAATGACGCCCTGCAAATTGTAAATCCCCCGAATGGCAGAAAACCTGTCCAGCCGTTTTGCCAGCTCGAGAGATTTCTCACCGGCCTCTATGGCTTCTTCATAACGCCCCTGTGTAAGCAGCGAAGCGGCCAGGCTGTAGTAAGCCTTCATCAGGCCGCGTGCATAAGAAATTTGACTCGCCAAATCAATGGCCCGCCACGCGTACTGCTCCGCCTCTTCGGGCCGGCTGTCGTAATAAGCAAAAGCCAGATCGCAGAAAGTAAGCACCTGCAGCGTATCCGGCATAGTCTCTGTCAAAGTAGCTTTCAGGCTGTCGGCATAGGGATTCTCCTGCCCGCAAAGCGACCCTGCACCCCAACCGGCAACCAAAAACAACAGCCCCAAAAGGTTTTTCGCACGCATAGATAAAACAGCTTTTCAAGTCCCTGCCTGAGACTTTCAAGACAGCCAAAAAAAACGCACAATGGCCGCCCCCACGGCAAGCAACAGCACATACCATGCAATGGTGTTGGCGCGGGGCGAATGGGCAGCATACCGCGCCGTTGCATACCCTCCCAGCATCTGCCCTGCCGCCATCAGCCCCCCGATTTTCCAGTCCACAAAACCATAGTGATGAAAGACATAGATCACCAACGGCATATACAACGCAATGACAAACAACTTTAGCGCATTGGCCTCGAGCAGGCTGTAGCGCGCCCCAAGCACCGCCAGCGCCAAAAACAAAATGCCCATGCCCATCTGAATAAAACCCCCGTAAAATCCCAAGGCCAAGGCCAGCGGCATGGCCACCCACGGATTGGGGCGATACGCCCAATC
>WGBN01000200.1 GCA_015494245.1 Saprospiraceae bacterium
AAAAAATGCCGTCAAAACAAAAGAAATTACTAAATTTCCGGCCATGCGCCGCGACCTGGCCCTCGTAGTGGATGCAAGTGTCAAATTTGAGGACCTGGCCGCGCTTGCGCGCAAACTGGGCAAGAAGTTGATCACCGGAATCAACCTCTTCGACCGCTATGAAAACGAAGAGCAACTCGGCAAAGGCAAAAAATCCTATGCCATCAGCTTTGTCTTTGAGGACCCTGCAAAAACCCTCAAAAGCAAAGAGGTGGATAAGGTGATGAATCAGCTCATCCACCAGTACGAGCAACAATTTAACGCCATCATCAGACGCTAAACGCTATGAATCTCAGCAGCCAACTCTCCGGTTTAGAGGAAAAATTGACTCGCCTGGCGAGAAAATTTGAGCAACTCAAGACACAAAATGAACAATTGCGCCTGGAATTGGCCGCCAGAGACAAGAAAATTGAAAATTTGCGCTTAAATTTGCAGGAAGTGCAAGAATCGCTGGAAAAGAAGTCCGGCGCCATCTCTGTTGGAAAGCCCGAAGAACTCGCTGAGCAACTCGAGCGATACATCCAACAGGTAGATGCGTGCATGGAGTGGTTACAAAATGCTTGAGGATTATGGCAACATCGGATCAAATACAAATCACTGTGTTGATTGCCGGAAGGCCTTATCCTCTTCAAATAAAAGCTTCGGATGAACCGGTCATCAGGCAAATCGCCAAAGAGGTGAATGAAAAAGTGCAGGCTATGCAACAGGCTTATCCCAATCGCGATAAGCAGGATTGCCTGGCCCTCGCTATACTGGGTGTGGCTGCAGAACTGCATGAAGCCAAAAAACAACTGGATCAGCCCGAAGATTTGCCCGAACGCCTGGAAAAGCTCAACAGCCTCTTAGACGGCTTGCTTTAAGCCATCGCTCCGATTCGCTTCTTTTCAGTCTTACTGGTGCCGCTGTGCTACCGGCTTCTTGCATGGGGCTGCCCAAAGGCAGACCACGAGTGAGCCTCTTGCAGGCTTTTGTTTGGAGGATGCCCAAAGGCCATGTGCCAGGGGCTATTGATGAATTTTTAAACTACAGTACGCATGAACACCACTATGATTATAGCCATCGCTACAGGACTTCTCGCCGGCATCGCCATCGGCCTCATCCTGATGCGCCTTTTGCAAAACAGCAAGCACAACAAGCGGGTACAGGAAATGAATGCCAAAGCCGATAAAATCCTGAAAGAAGCCCGCCAAACGGCAAAACGCCTCGAAGACGAAGCCCGGAACAAGGCAGAACAAATAGTCTCCAAAGCAGAGGCAAAACACGACCAGATCAAGCAGCGCAAAGTCAGAGAAGCCAAAGAGCACTTCAACAAGCTGCGCGAAAAATTCACCGCCGAAAAGGCCTCCCGCATGGTCGAACTCAAGGAGCGCGAAATTGAGCTCAAGAGCATGGAAAAAGACTTCCGCCGCCAGCGCGAAGACCTCCAGCGTGAAGCCGAAGAACTGGAGCAAAAACGCGCTGAGATAGATGCCGTGCGCGAAAACCTCAACACCCAGCTCAAAGTGCTGGCCAAAAAACGCGAAGAACTCGACCGCGTCAGTGAACAACACATCAAAGCGCTCGAGGAAATCGCCCGCCTCAGCGAAGAAGAGGCCAAAGAACAACTGCTCGAAGTCGTCAAAGGCAAAGCAGAAGCCGATGCCATGGCCCTGGTCAAAGAGACCATTACCCAGGCCAAACTGAACGCCACCAAGGAAGCGCGCAAAATCATCGTGCAAACCATCCAGCGCGTAGCCGCCGACTTCACCATCGAAAATACCGTTACGGTCTTCAACCTCGACTCCGATGACCTCAAAGGCCAGATCATCGGCCGTGAAGGCCGCAACATCCGCGCCTTGGAGAATGCCACCGGAGCTGAAATCGTCGTGGATGACACGCCCGGAGCCATCGTCATCTCCAGCTTTGACCCCATCTGCCGCGAAGTTACCCGCCTTTCCCTGAAGCGCCTCGTCGCCGACGGCCGCATCCATCCCGCACGCATCGAAGAAGTGGTCGCCAAGACCCGCAAAGAGCTGGATGAGCGCATCGTCGAAATCGGCGAACGCGCCGTGCTGGAACTCGACATCCACGGCCTCAAGCCCTACCTCATCAAGATGGTAGGCCGCATGCGCTTCCGCTCTTCCTACGGCCAAAACCTGCTCAAGCACTCTATGGAAACGGCCAACATCTGCGCCATCATGGCCGCCGAGCTGGGGCTTTCACCCAAACTGGTGCGCATGGCCAAACGGGCAGGCCTCTTGCACGACATCGGCAAGGTAGCTGAAGAAAAATCCGACCTCAGCCACGCCATCCTCGGCATGAAGATTTGTGAAAAATACGGAGAGCACCCCGCCATCTGCAATGCCGTCGGCGCTCACCACGAGGAAATCGAAATGACCAACATCATCTCGCCCATCGTGCAGGCCTGTGATGCCATCTCCGGCGCTCGTCCGGGTGCGCGTCGCGAGATTCTCGAGACCTACCTCAATCGCATCGGCGAGCTGGAAGAACTGGCCATGTCTTACGACGGCGTGGTCAAGAGTTTTGCCATTCAGGCAGGTCGCGAGTTGCGCGTCATCGTCGAAAGCGAGAAGGTCTCCGACAAGTATGCCGACGACCTGGCCTTCATGATCTCCCAGAAAATTCAGGAGGAAATGCAGTATCCGGGTCAGGTGAAAGTTACCGTCATTCGCGAGAAGCGGGCAGTGGCTTATGCGCGTTAGTGCGGGCGATGAGCTCTCTGGCCTGCTCGTACAGAGCCTCGGCGCGGGCGACATCCGATTGTCCGGCGAAGATGGCTTCTTCCAGTTCCCGGAAGAGTTGAACCAGCGTGCTGATGTCGTTTTCCGGCATCTTATCTGCCAGGGCTTTCGCCAAATGCTGTGAGCTGAGTTGTGCAGCGGGGATGCCGAGGCGGCGATGCAGCCAGGCCTGCAGGGCTTTGTAGAGGGCTTCGTTGGCCGGGCGCGCCTTGCCTTCTTGCAGCAGTTGCCGGCTCAGTTGGATCTGCCTTTCGGCAAATGCCAGCGCTTTTTGGCGGGCCAGTTCAGCTTCAGAGGGGCCTTCTCCTTTCAGGTAGTCGTACAGAAAACTGCCCGCGAGCAGCAGGAAGGGCAGCAGCAGGAGAAAGCGAAACCAAAGTTTTTCTGCCCACCAGCCGCCGGCATGGTCGTAGAGCTTTTCGACTTTGCGCAGCGGTGGCAATGCCTTTTGAGTTTCAGCAAGATCATCCGTGCGGTTTTGCCCCTCGCTGAACCATTTCCCCGGTCTGGCTACAAACACAATGGGCGCCGGCTGCATGCGCATATAGCGCAGGCTGTCGGTGTCGAAATACGAAGCCGTGGGAGCCAGTTGATAGCTGCCCGGGTACTTGATGCGTATGGCGTAGCGCCAGGTTTTGGTGTGCCACAGTTGACCGGCATTTTCATAGCTGCGATCTTCGATGATCTCTGGCTCATAAGTCTCTAAGCTGTCGGACAGAGGGGGGAGCCGGAAGTTCAGGCGCTTGGGGTCGCCATTGCCCGTGATTTTGACGAGCAGATAGACAATCCCCTTTTGATCCAGTTGGGTTTTGTCGAGCGTGTTTTGCATTTCGTAATGGCCTGCCCCCCCACAGAAGTCGGGTGGCATGGGCTGTGGCAGCGGGAGTACTTCTAATTGCAAGCTGTCGGAGCTGATGTCTATGTTGCGTCCGCGGGGGCGGAAGAAAAAATTTTGCTGTCTGCCCGCGTCCAACACCGTTAATCTCACCACAACGGGCTCAATGGTATAGGTTCCTGCCCTTTGCGGAAAGAGCGCTGTGCGGTTGAGCGTAAAAAGGGTGTAGGGCGTACCGTTGATCTCTACTTCTTGTGCACTTTTGCGATAGTTGCGCAGAGACTCGGCATAGAAGCCCGGCAGTTGAGGCGATTGGAGCAGGTTGTAGGACTGCACATTGACTTCATCGCGGTCGTACAACTTGAGGTCGAGACTGATTTGCTGGCCCGTATAGGCTTTGGGCGGTATGGCTTCGCGGGTCAGCCCGTAGGGCGGTGAGCCTTGCAATTGAGTGGTGGCGGGTGGTTTGCCTTCCGTTACCTGCACGGAAACGGGCCTGGTCTGTACGCTCACCCTGCCAATTTTGGCCGTTGCGCTGCCGATGGTGAGCGTGCCCTCTTTTTTGGGGCGCAAGACATATATATAGGCAATCTCCGAACTCTTTTGTCCATTGATGATTTGGGTGTTGCTCATTTGCGCCGGCCCGGAGATAACCCGAAAGTCTTTAAACACCGGCGGCCGGAAGTCCGAGACCCGTCCCTGCGGATTTTGCAGCACAAATTCCACCTGCAATTCTTCATCGGCAGTGATGGTCTTATCGCTCAGGCGGGTAAAAAACTTCCCCTGGGCATATAAACCTGCTATGGGCAGCAACCACAACAGCAAGGCCGCCGCCAATCGTCTCGGGGCAAGGAAGTTTTCTTTCATGCCGGCAAAGATAGACAATCCGAAAGCAAGGAGGGCCACATGGAAATAAGAACAGGATTGTCTCGTTTCTCTTTTAGGCATGGGGTCAACGTGATAGCTTGTTTCCCAAAGGG
>WGBN01000201.1 GCA_015494245.1 Saprospiraceae bacterium
GCCTGTTTCCCAAAGAACGCGGGCAGCCCTCCCCTCATACGTTGGAAGAGGCGGGCAGCCCTCCCCTTTAGCCTACCTGCCTCAAGCAGGGGGCCGGGGGCGCGGGCGGCCTTGCTCACCCACCAGAGTTCGACTCTGCTCACTCACCAGCAGGCAGCCTTGGCTCCTCATAACATAGACCCCTTTCAAAAACTTAATGAACCTTTTGCACCTCAAAGGTAGCTTTTTTTGGTTACCTTTGCAAGGTATCAAAGACTTTCTTATGCAAAACCCTTTTACGAGCTTGCTGCTCCTTTTCATCACCCTGGGCCTGGCCGGCAGCGCTTGCATCTTCAAGCCCAAAACCACAGCACAAACCGACGAAGACAAGCCCTGCATTGATTCCACCAGAATCAATCCCGAGGCTGCCTGTATAGAAATTTACCAGCCCGTTTGCGGCTGCGACGGCAAGACCTACTCCAACTCCTGCGTAGCCGAAAACTCGGGCGTAACTGCCTGGACGGAAGGTCCCTGCAAAGTGGATGAAAATGCCTGCATAGACCCCGCCAAAGTCAAGCCCGACAAGGCCTGCCCGCGCAATTACCAACCCGTCTGCGGCTGCGACGGCAAGACCTATGCCAACGAATGCGAGGCCGAAAAAGCCGGCCTGCAACACTACGCCGACGGTCCCTGCGCTCCCTGCCAGGACCCCTCAGCCATCCGCAATACACCCGTGCCTAAAATCTACAAACCCGTCTGCGGATGCAACGGCCGCACCTACCCCAACGAATACCTCGCCCGTAATGCCGGCCTCAAAAGCTGGACGGAAGGGCCCTGTAACGACTGCATAGACCCCCGCAAGATAGACCCCGACCGCGGCTGCGGCGAAGTGTATGAACCCGTCTGCGGCTGCGACGGCAAGACCTATCCCAACCGCTGCGAAGCCCAAAAAGCAGGCGTCAAACACTTCGCTGAAGGCCCCTGCAACCCCTGCCAGGACCCCAACGCCATACGCATACAGCCCTGCCCCGACATCTACACGCCCGTCTGTGGTTGCGATGGCAAAACCTATCCCAACTCCTGCGCCGCCCGCAACGCCGGCCTCAAAAGCTGGACGGACGGCCCCTGTAATCAATAAAAAACGGAATAAAATCCGCCACCAACAAAGCAGACACAACGAGCAGGCATGAAAAAAGAACCCGTCATACTCACCAGCGAGTTCAAATACGTGTTAGACCTGTTGTCCAACACCGACCAAAATGTCTTCCTCACGGGCAAAGCAGGTACCGGCAAATCCACCCTGCTGCAACTCGTCAGCAAAGACGTGGACAAAAAAACGGTCATCGTAGCCCCCACCGGCGTGGCAGCCCTCAACGTGCGGGGGCAGACCATACACTCTTTTTTCAGGCTTCCGCCAAAACTCATCCAACCCAAAGACATCCGGCAGGTGCGGCCCAACCGCCTGTACAAAAACCTCGAGCTGCTCATCGTAGATGAAATCTCCATGGTTCGGGCCGACATCCTCGACGCCATGGATCGCTTCCTGCGCCTCAACCGCGGCAATGGCCGGCCCTTCGGCGGCGTACAAATGCTCTTTGTGGGAGACCTCTTCCAACTGCCCCCCGTCATTTCCAGCGCCGAGGAGCGACACGTCTTCCAAAACATCTACCAAAGCCCTTACTTCTTCTCGGCCCGCGTCTTCCGCGAGGGCTTCGAGATGGAGATGGTGGAGCTGCAGCGCGTCTTCCGCCAAAAGGAAAAGGGCTTCCTCGACCTGCTCAATGCTGTGCGACTCAACACGGTGGACTACGACATACTCGAAGAGCTCAACAGCCGCTATCAACCCGACTTTACCCCGCCGGGCGACTATCACTACATCACCCTGGCCGCCCGCAACCATACCGTTGACCAAATCAACCGCAGGGAACTCGCCAAACTGACGACCCCTTCCCGCACCTTCACCGCCCAAATAGAAGGCCAGGTCAAACCCTCCTTCTTCCCCACTGCCCAAACCCTCACCCTCAAAGAAGGCGCCCAGGTAATGTTCATCCGCAACGACCCCGACAGGCGCTATGTCAACGGCAGCATAGGCGTCATCCTCTCCCTCGAAGAAGACAAAATCCTCGTCAAAGTAACCGACAAAGAAGGCCCCAAAGACCCCTTCGAACTGGAGCCCTACACCTGGGAAATCATCAAATACCGCGTAGATGCCAAAGACCCCAAAGAGCTCAAAGAAGAAGTCATCGGCTCCTTCACCCAATACCCCCTCAAACTCGCCTGGGCCGTAACCATCCACAAAGCTCAGGGCAAAACCTTTGACCGCGCCATCATAGACTTCGGCCGGGGCGCCTTCGAATACGGCCAGGCCTATGTCGCCCTCAGCCGCTGCCGCAGCCTGGAGGGCATCGTCCTCAAGCAAAAACTCCGCCCCCAGGACATCAAAACCGACCCCAGAGTGGTGGAATTTTATCAGGAGAAAGTCTAAACCCAAACGTCAATGAAACGCTTATCCACACTCCTCCTTTGCTTCCTGCTGCTGCCCCTCCTTCGCGCCGATGAAGGCATGTGGCTGCCCAATCTGCTCAAACAACTGAACGAGAAAGACATGCAGGCCATGGGCATGCAAATGACGGCCGAAGACATTTACGACATCAACCGCGCAAGCCTGAAGGATGCCATCGTGAGCTTTGGCGGATTTTGCACGGCCTCGCTCATCAGCCCCGAAGGCCTCTTGCTGACAAACCACCACTGCGGCTACTCCTCCATTCAGAGCCACTCCACCATGGAGCACAACTACCTCGAGGACGGCTTCTGGGCGGGCAGCTTCGAGCAGGAACTGCCCAATCCGGGGCTTACAGCCACCTTCCTCGTGCGCATGGAAGAGGTTACCCAAAAAGTCATCGCCGGGCTGCAGGCAGGCATGACAGCTCAAGAGCGGCAGTCGCTCATAGATAAAAACATCGCAGCCATCCTCAAGGAAACGCCGCATGAAGCATACGAAGAGGTGGAAATCAAACCCTATTTCAAAGGCCTGCAATACTATCTGCTGGTAACGGTAACTTATCGCGACATCCGCCTCGTCGGCACACCGCCCGAATCCATCGGCAAATTCGGCGCCGATACCGACAACTGGGTCTGGCCCCGTCATACGGGCGACTTCTCCCTCTTCCGCATCTACGCAGGCCCCGACAACCTGCCGGCAGACTACTCCCCCAACAACCAGCCCTATCGCCCGAAAAAATACCTGCAAATTTCCTTAGACGGCATCCGGGAAGGCGACTTCACCCTGGTCTTCGGCTATCCGGCCCGCACCAACGAGTACCTGCCCGCCTCCGGTATAAAACACATCCTCGAAGTCGTTGACCCCGTGCGCGTAGGCATGCGCGACCTCTCCCTCGCCGTCATGGGAGCAGCCATGCGCCGCAACCCCGTCGTCAAGCTGAAATACGCCTCCAAATTTGCAGGCATCGCCAACGGCTGGAAAAAATGGATAGGTGAAATGCAAGGCCTCAAGCGCGTCAACGCCATAGGCAGAAAAACGCAGTTCGAACTGCTCTTCCTCGAGCAGTTGAGCGCCAATCCCGACCTGCAAAAGGCCTTTGGCGATATCCTGCCCCGCTTCAAAGAACTGTACGCCGAGCTGGCCCCCTACGAGCAATCGCACCAATACTATACAGAGTTCACCGGCAGAAATGTGGACCTGCTGCGCACGGCCGGCCTCATGCGACGCCTGCTCAAAATCTACGAAAGCAGCGGCCAAAAGGGCTTCGACAACTTTAAGCAACGGCTGCAGCCCTATCTCGAAAAACAATACAAAAACTACCTGCCCCAAATAGACCAAAAAGTCTTCGCCGCCCTCATGCAGGCCTACCTCGAGCAAGTGCCGGATGCCCATTTGCCGGAAGGCATCAAAGAAAAATGGACGAGCGAACAAATGGCAGGCCTCAGCGCCGAGTTATACCAAAACAGCGTGCTCTCAAGTGCAGAGTCCATAGACCAACTTTGGAGGCTTTCGCCAAAAAAACTCGCGAAAACATTGGAGGCCGACCCCGCCTATCAACTCTTCACCCGTTTGGCGAAAGCCTATGAAGAAAAAGTACAGGGCGACTACCAACGCATCAAAAGCGAACTCGAAGAGCTGCAAAGGCGCTATCTGCGCGGGCTCATCACAGTATTCCCCAAAAAACACTTTTATCCCGATGCCAACGGCACCCTGCGCGTTACCTACGGACAGGTGAAAGGCTATCAGCCGCGCGATGCAGTGGTTTTCCTGCCGCAAACCTACCTCGCCGGCGTGATGGAAAAGTACAAACCCGGCGATTACGAATTTGACGTACCGGAAAAGCTGCGGCAGCTGTACGAGCGAAAACAATATGGCCCCTACGGAGAAAACAAGCGTCTTCCCGTATGCTTCATCGGTACCAATCACACCACCGGAGGCAATTCCGGCAGCCCCGTGCTCGATGCCCGGGGTCACCTCATCGGCCTGAATTTCGACCGCGTCTGGGAAGGCACCATGAGCGATGTCTTCTACGACCGCTCCATCTGCCGAAACATCATGGTAGATATACGGTATGTACTCTTTATCATAGAGAAGTATGCCGAAGCAGAGAACCTGGTGCAGGAAATCAGGGGCGGGATGGCCGACAGGGATTAATATATTTCGCGCAAAGACGCCAAAATAATTTCCTCTCTGCAACAATCAAGCCGGCGAAGAAGGGCGACCCTTCTGCCAGCAAAGATTTAATGCGCTAAACACTAAACGAAAAACACTAAACAATCAAAAATCACTCTTCCGGCTTAACAGCTTCAATCGTTGCAGAAAGGACATAATCTTCCAGCTTGCTTCCGGGCACCCAGTTTCGGATAAATTCACGGCTTTCGTCTTTTGGCTTGATGGCTATGGCCTCAAATCCGGCATCTTTGAGC
>WGBN01000202.1 GCA_015494245.1 Saprospiraceae bacterium
GCCCTATACAATTACGCGATGCGAAGCGAGCGTAAAATCACATTAGAGGCCGCAAGGCCTCCACATTAGGGCCGCAGGCCCCACATTAGAACGCGAAGCGTTCCACATTCAAACAAAAGGCACCTTCACCACCTCCGCCGGCAGCCGTTTCCGTCCAAAGGAGACAAAAAACCTCTTCCCGACTTCCGCAAATGCCGGAGGCACATAGCCCATGCCGATGGGGGTATTGAGTGAGGGGGAGAGTGTGCCTGAAGTTACTTCGCCTATGGGGTTTCCGTTTTCGTCTTCGAGGGTATAGCCTTGGCGGGGCACGCGTTTGCCCTCTACTTTGAAGCCTGTGAGTTTGCGTTTGGGGCCCTCTTCTTTGACGCGCAGGATGGGGTCTCTGCCTACGAAATCTCCTTTTTTCAGTTTGGTAATCCAGCCGAGGCCGGCTTCTATGGGAGAGGTTTCGTCATTGATTTCGTGGCCGTAGAGGCAGTAGCCTTTTTCTAAGCGCAAGGTATCGCGGGCGCCGAGGCCGGCGGGTTCGATGCCGAAGGCCTGGCCTGCTTCCATGACGGCATCCCAGAGGGCGGGCAGATGCTCGTTTTCCACGTAGAGCTCGAAGCCCCCGGAGCCGGTATAGCCCGTGGCGGAGATGAGTACGTTGTCTATGCCTGCGAAGCGGCCTTTGGTGAAGTGGTAGTAAGGGATATCCGCCAGAGCCACCTCTGTCAGACTTTGCAGGGCTTCAGTGGCTTTGGGGCCTTGTACGGCCAGCAAGCCGGTACGCTCTGAGATGTCTATGAGGCGAGTGTCGAAGCGGTTGTGTTTTTGGATGTGGTTAAAATCTTTTTCGATGTTGGAGGCATTGACGACCAGCATGAAAGCCTCTTCGCCCTCCTGGCACTGATCGTCGAAGAGGCGATAGACCAGCAGGTCGTCTATGATACCCCCCTCTTCGTTGGGCAGGCAGGAGTACTGTACCTGGCCGGGCTTGAGCTTGGCGGCGTTGTTGGAAGTAACCCATTGCACCAGTTGCAGAGCTTCGGGGCCTTTGACGATGAATTCGCCCATGTGAGATACATCAAAAACGCCTACCGAACGACGCACACAGAGATGCTCTTCGCGAATGCCGGCATAAGAAATGGGCATTTCATAGCCTGCAAACTCGGCCATGCGTGCGCCGAGGGCGCGGTGTTTTTCTGTCAGTGGAGTTGTTTTCATCTGTAAGACTTTGATTTATTGAGACAGGAGTACGGCCTTCTCCAGCACATCGCCCTGCACCATTTTATGGACGGCCTCCATGCCCTTGATTACGCGCCCAAAGATAGTATAGTTTCCATCGAGATGGGGCGTGGGCGAGTGGGTGATGAAAAATTGAGTGCATTCCGTATCGGGGCCGGCAGAGGCCATGCCGAGATAGCCCTCGCCATCGTAATAGAGTTGTGGCACTTCCGTGCGGATGCTGTAGTCCAGACTGCCATAGCCGTCGCCGCGGGGGCAGCCTCCCTGAATGACAAAATTGGGCACCACGCGGTGGAAGGGCTTGCCGTTATAGAAGCCGTCTTCAACCAGTTGCAGGAAGTTGATGACGCTGCCCGGAGCGTATTCGGGCCAGAGCTCGAGCTCAACATCGCCCTGAGTGGTTTTGAGGAGCACATGCGGCTTGGCACCTGCCTGGCGAAGAGCCTGCCAGTCTATGGGGTGGTTATAAGCGGGGGGCTCCGGCCTCGGCGCCTCACGGCCTTGCAGATAAGCAATGGCCTTTTCGAGGGCATATTTGGTCTCCGTCTCGCGGGGAAGTTGCAGGCCCCGAAGGGCATTTTCCAGCAAGCCGACGCTATCGGCAAAAGTTTCCCGGAAGAAGAGCTTGGGGTCGGCCAGGATGTAAGCGGCCTCGGTCATCATGCCTATGTCGCCCGAACGTATGGCTTCCGCCAAATAAGCACTGACCTCTTTCCTGACTTTATCGGGTTTTGGCCGAAAGGCCCTGTCAAATTTTTTCACCCGCATGCAATCGCCCAAAGCTCTGATCCCCGCAGTTCGAACAGCGGGATGGGGATCGGCTTTCGCCAAATGATAGACCTCGCGGTAATTCTTGTAGAAACTGCCGAGAGCACGAACAATGGCAGCCCGCATATAGGGATTTTCGGATACGTCGTAGGCCGTTTTGAGTTCGTATTTAATGCGGTTGTGAGAAGTGCCGAAGTAGTAGGGAAGGTGGTGTTCGGCAGCGGCATAGAGCATCCACTTGGTCTCGTTGGCAGGCAGGCTGTCGCGGGCAAAGCGCCAATAGCGCTTGGCATCTGTCTTATAGCCGTGAGCCAGCAGGTATTCAGCAGCACATCGGCTCACCTGAGGGTTTTTGTCGTGCAGGGCTGCAAAGGCAAAGGGAGCCGTTTTTTCGTATTCAAAGTAGCTCAGAGCCCTTAGGATGTTGCAGCGAACGCGGTAATCGGGTTCTCTATAGAATCGTTTTTGCAAGGCCAGCAAGGCCGTATCTTTTTGGGTTTTGCCGAGAGCCGTGGCTATACACTGCCGGATGTAAGGATTGTCGTCCTCAAGAATGGGAATAAGGGTATCCGTATAAGAGCGCAGTTTGATTTTTTTGGCGCGATGCAGATAATTGGCGGCCATCAGGCGCACGCTGGGAGGCATTTCTTCCGAACAAACGTAGTTAACCATGAGGCGGGTTCCCTCGGGCAGGGTGATGCCGCGCAGGGCATAGCGATAAATGCCCCGTGTCTGGCCTTCTATCAGCAAGGTATCGGTGGGCTTGTAAGTAGCTATAGTAGCCAGATAACGCAGGTGTTTTTTATCTCCACACTTACCAACGGCCTCCAACAATGCACTGTGAAAAAGAGCATAATGCCGCGCCGTGTCCTGCCTGACAAAAGCCTTAGTCAAAGCGGGCAGGGCTGCGGGATCGCCGATTTGCCCCAAGGCATAAGCCGCTGCTGCGCGCACCTCCAGGACTTCATCGCTAAGAAGGGGGATGAGGTGGTCTATGGCAGCTGCTTTGCGCAGGGAGCCGAAGGCCCGGGCTGCCGCAAAGCGCAGGTTGGGATCGGCGCTTTCCAGATAAGGATAGAGGCTGTCGGCCTGCCTTTTGTCCTGAAAATCCAGGATGCGCAGAATGTCCGGATCGGAGAACTTCAGGGCATCGCCCTCAAAAGCCTTGGGCTGAGGTGGCATGCAGGCAGCAAGTTGAAGCATGGCCAATGCAAAAAGCAGGTATGAAGCGGCTTTCATGGTGGTGTGGGTTTTGCTTGGCCAAAAGTACGATTTTTAGAAAGAGTGTAACATCTTTCATGGCAGGCGAAGGCGCTCCGGCAATAGGGTGCTCTCCTCCTTGGCCCCGATCCGGTTCAGATATCAATATCCATCCATACGGGGCAGTGGTCGGAATGGCGGGCATCGTTTCGGTGAGTAACTTCGAGGATGGCTGACTTGAGGTTGTCGGTCACGGACTGATAATCTATGCGCCAGCCCTTGTTGTTCTCACGGGCACGGGCGCGATAGCTCCACCAACTGTATTCGACTTTATCGGGATGACAATAGCGGAAGGCATCGGTAAAGCCATGGGCAAACCACTTGTCTAACCAGGCGCGCTCTTCGGGCAGGAAGCCCGAGGTCTTTTTGTTGCGCACGGGATCGTGAATATCCATAGGAGTATGGGCAATGTTGTAATCTCCTGCAACAATCATCTTCGGGCGGCTTTTCAGCAACTCGTGTATCCAATCGTAGAAGAAATCGAGAAACTCCATTTTTACGGCCTGGCGCACATCTCCCGTAGTTCCGGAAGGGAAATAAACATTGATCAGCGTCCAATCGCCAAAATCCGTGCGCAAGACGCGCCCTTCATGGTCGTATTGCTCATGGCCACAGCCCTGAATAATCTGATCGGGTTCCTGCTTGAAAAAGGTAGCCACGCCACTATAACCCGGCTTTTGAGCCGAATACCAGGCGTGTTTGTAGCCGAGAGCTTCCAACTCCTGTATATTGACCTGCTCTTCACGGGCTTTGGTTTCCTGCAGGCAGAGGATGTCGCAGGGGTTTTCGGCCAGCCATTCAGCCAGGCCTTTCTTCAAAGCGGCACGGATACCGTTTACGTTATAGGAAACAATAGATGTAGGCATATTAACGGGCTTGTTTGTGAGTGAGTGACAGAGTGCAAAAGTAAGAGATAGTTTGGAGTTTGACGGCAGGGCCTTGCAAAGAGGCCACAAAGGGCGAGTAAGGGCCCTTGAGGCCATAGCGGACGAAGATTTACAAAACCTTGATTTTCAACAACTTACGAAAAACGGCGCAAAAAAAAATCGAAAAACCTTTGGCTATGGGCATAGATATCTCTTTCTTTGCACCACATTTTGGAAAACCAAAAGCGTTAACTATGTCTAACATTGCAGAAAAAGTGACTAAAATCATCGTGGACAAGCTTGGGATTGATGAATCCGAAGTTACACCCGATGCCAACTTCACCAATGATCTGGGGGCTGACTCCCTCGACATTGTAGAGTTGATCATGCAGTTCGAGCAGGAATTCGATATTTCGATTCCCGACGAGCAAGCTGAGAATATCCAGACGGTGGGAGACGCCATCAAGTATCTGGAATCTCAGCTCTAAGTGATTGCCCGATGTTGCCTTTTGGCCTGCCGTATATTGGCCTGACAAGTTAGCAGGTCTGCCTGCCGATGGCATCGGCTTCACGCGGGCTTACCTGGTGGTAGTGCCATTAAGTACGCAGGCGAAGGAGGTAGTAGTTTGCGCATTTAACCGATGCGCAAACTACTTTTTTATTTATCCCCGTCTTTTGTAGCTTTGCGCAAACTCACCAAACACGATATATGAAAAGGGTCGTCATCACCGGAATTGGAGCCGTCACCCCGCTTGGTAACGACATTCCGTCTTTGTTGGAAAGCCTGCAAAAAGGCGTGAGTGGAGCCAATCTCATTGAGCAATTCGATGCCAGCAATTTTAAAACGCGTTTTGCCTGCGAAGTCAAAGACTTCGACCCCGTAGAAATCCTCGGACGCAAAGAAGTCAGGCGCTTAGACCGTTTTGGAGTTTTTGGCATAAGCTCTGCCATTCAAGCCATAGAAGATTCCGGCATAGAGCCCGAAAAAGAAAACCCCGATCGCGTAGGTGTCATTTGGGGCTCCGGCATCGGAGGCCTGAAAACGCTGGAAGACGAAATCAAAAACTTCGAGCGCGGCAATGGTACACCGCGCTTCAACCCCTTTCTCATCCCCAAGATGATTATTGATATCGTCGCGGGGCACATCTCTATCAGATACGGCTTTCGAGGCGCCAACTTTGCTACGGTATCGGCCTGTGCCTCCTCCAACCACGCCTTAGGAGTGGCTTTTGACTACATCCGCCTTGGCCGCAATGACATAGTCATTACCGGCGGGTCAGAAGCCACCATCACAGAAGTGGGCGTGGGCGGATTCAACGCCATGAAAGCCCTTTCTACCCGCAACGACGACTACAAAACGGCTTCACGCCCCTTCGACAAAGACCGCGACGGCTTCGTCATGGGTGAAGGCGGCGGCAGCCTCGTTCTGGAAGAATTGGAACACGCCAAAAAACGCGGCGCCAGGATATATGCCGAAGTCGCAGGCATCGCCGCCACTGCAGATGCCCATCACATTACAGCCCCCCATCCCGAAGGCTTGGGCGCAAAAAAGGTCATGGAAACTGCCCTGCAAATGGCAGGCATGAACCCCGGCGATATAGACTACATCAATGTACATGGCACTTCTACCCCTCTGGGAGACATCTCAGAAGTCAAAGCCATCCAGCAAGTTTTTGGAGAAGATGCCTACAAGCTGAATATCAGCTCCACCAAGTCTATGACCGGCCACCTGCTTGGCGCCGCAGGCGCAGTGGAAGCCATCATCAGCGTATTGGCAATCGCCCACAAATTTGTCCCCCCCACGATCAATCACTTTACAGATGATCCCAACTTTGATCAGAAACTGAACTTTACCTTCAACAAAGCCCAGGAACGCGATGTACGCGCCGTACTTAGCAACACCTTTGGCTTTGGCGGGCATAATGCCTCCATCATCCTCAAAAAATATGAAGGAGCATAAAGGACCCGTTCGCAGGAGGTGCAAAAGCATGAATCCGGAAAAGAACGATTTTGATTCTGAAAAGCTACAAAAGGTTTTACAACTACTTCTTGTCTAAAGACAAGGCATTGACGCGCAAGCTGGTGCCCATCATCGGCTTTGTGCCGGCCAACATCAACCTCTTCAAGTTGGCCTTTTCGCATCGCTCCGGCAGCCAGGAAGACAACCAACCTACAGCCTTACGCAACAACGAACGCCTGGAATACCTCGGCGATGCCATCCTGGGCACCATCGTCGCTGAATACCTCTTTAAAAAGTACCCCCATGCCCAGGAAGGCTTCCTGACCAAAATGCGCTCCAAAATCGTCAAAAGAACTACGCTCAATGACATCGGCGAGAAAATGGAACTGGACCTGCTGCTCTCCGAGCTCAATCATACCCGTCTCAGCCGTTCCATGCTCGGCAATGCCGTAGAAGCCCTGGTCGGAGCCATCTACCTCGAAAAAGGATATGCCGCTACGCGGCGCTATGTCATCAAATACATTTTAAGGCGCTTCCTCGACATCCACAGCCTGGAAAAGTACGACGACAACTACAAAAGCCAACTGCTGGAATGGTGCCAAAAGAACGGCAAATCCGTGGAATTCAAACTGCTCGCCAAGTACAAGCTCCATAAACGCGACCGCTTCAAAGTAGCCGTCCTCATCAATGGAGAAAAAAAGGCCGTAGCCGATGATTTCAATAAAAAAAGCGCCGAGCAACTGGCCGCAGAAAAGTCCCTGAAGAAGCTGGGTATCAGCAGCAACAACCCCTGAAAAATAGATAATCCGCCTTTTTATTTGCTTTTCTCAACTATTCCCTATACCTTAGCGGCATCGAGGAATACACTTAAACCCTGAAAAAGGCAATTTCACAGGTTTACAAAATGAATGTCAGAACGAACAACATCCTGCATTCGGGCTAAAAGGTAGGTGCCATTTGTAAACTTTTGTAAACCAAAAATGCCGTCCCATGAACGCAAAAAATTCTACAACAGCCATGCTCGCCGGAGAGCACCCCCTTTTTCTGCAAGGCATAGCCTGCGTGTTAGAGTCAAAATTCGGATTCTCTATAGTCGCCGAAGTAAACTGCGAAGAGAAACTGGAAAGTGTACTTGAAGAGAAAAAGCCCCAATGGCTTTTCCTCGACTTGAACCTGTTCACCCAAAACTTCTACCCCCTTCTCAAAAAGATCACCCGGAAAAAAACATCCGCCAAACTGGTCTTGTTTACAGACCACTACTCTGTCATCCTTCGCCAAAAGATTGAGAAAATACCCATCCAGGGGCTTTTTGGCAAGAATGTATCTCTCGAAGATTTCAGCCTCGGCATGAAATGCATGGCCAATGGCGACCGCATCCTCACCAAGCCGCCTAAAAAACATGCCAGTTGCCGCCAAACAAACGAAAACGAAACAATGACAAACGGCAAAAGCCATCTGCTGGCGCTTTCCAAACGGGAAAAGGAAATCCTCGACCTCATCTGCCAGGGGCATTCCACCATCGCCATCAGCAAGCAGCTCTTCATCAGCAAATACACCGTAGAAACGCACCGAAAAAACATTTTGCGAAAGCTGGATCTGCGCTCAAGCACTGAGCTGGTCAGCTACGCTTATCGAGAAGGCCTCGTGTATTAAAGACACGCAAACCGTCTTCGCGGGGCCCCTTCACTTTTTGACTTCATCGCCTTATGGTAAGAGAAAAAAAAGACGCATTGCGCAAAGCCGCCCTGGCTTATCACGAGCAAGGACGCCCGGGAAAAATTGAAGTGGTGCCTTCCAAGCCCTGTGTAACACAACGGGAATTGTCGCTGGCTTACACCCCGGGAGTAGCCATCCCGTGCTTAGAAATACAGAAAAATCCCCGCCTGGCCCGGCGCTATACAGCAAAGGCCAATCTGGTGGCAGTGATTTCTAACGGCACCGCCGTACTGGGCCTGGGCAACATCGGCCCCCTGGCAGGAAAACCCGTCATGGAAGGCAAAGGTGTACTCTTCAAAAATTTCGCCGACATAGATGTTTTCGACCTCGAACTGGACGTTACAGACCCCGACGAATTCATCAAAACCGTACAGCACCTCGCTCCGACCTTCGGCGGCATCAACCTCGAAGACATCAAGGCCCCCGAGTGCTTTTACATCGAAGAAGAACTCAAAAAGAGCCTCGACATTCCCGTCTTTCACGACGACCAGCACGGCACGGCCATCATCTCCGGCGCAGCCCTGCTCAATGCCCTGGACCTGGTCGAGAAAAAAATCGAAGACATCCGCCTCGTTGTCAGCGGCGCCGGTGCAGCAGCAATCGCCTGTGCCAACTTTTACGTCAGCCTGGGGCTTAAACCCGAAAACATCCTCATGGCCGACAGCAAGGGCATCCTCTACAAAGGCCGCGGAGATGAAAATAAAAACCCCTACAAGGCTAAATTCTTCCGCGAAACTGAAGCACGCACCCTCGCCGATGCCATGAAAGGCGCTGATTTCTTCTGCGGGCTCTCCGTCAAAGGCGCCATCAATAAGGAGATGGTCAAAACCATGGCCGAGCGCCCCATCATTTTTGCCCTGGCCAATCCCGACCCCGAGATAAGCTATGAAGAAGCCATCGAAGCCCGCCCCGATGCCGTAGTAGCCACCGGCCGCAGCGACTTCCCCAATCAGGTGAACAACGTCCTGGGCTTCCCCTTCATCTTTCGGGGCGCCTTAGATACCGAAGCCAAATCCATCAACGAAGCCATGAAACTGGCTGCCGCCAAAGCCCTGGCAGACCTCGCCCGCCAGGAAGTCCCCGAAGTGGTCAAGCGGGCTTACAACGACCCCAGCCTCAGCTATGGGCGGGAATACATCATCCCCAAACCCTTCGACCCCCGTGCCCTCATCTGGGTGGCTACCGGCGTAGCCGAAGCAGCCATTAAATCAGGCGTAGCCCGCAACCACATAGACATCAACGCCTACCGCGAATCCCTGATGGAAAAAACGGACTGGTCGCGCGAAGTGATGCGAAAGATCTACATCCTCACGCGCAAAGACCCCCGTCGTATCGTCTTCCCGGATGCCCACCACCCCAAAGTCATCTGGGCTGCCAACGAGATTGTACGCGAAGGCATCGCTAAACCCGTGCTGCTCACCAGAGATGAAAAGCTCTTGCGCGCCGACTTTGAAGAACTGAAACACGATACCGAAGGCATCGAAATCATCCAGATGGACAAGTGGATGCACCGGGATGATTACATGCGCCGCTACTATGCCATGCGCCAACGCAAAGGCATCACCCAGTCCAGAGCCATCAAAGACATGAACGACCCCATGCGCTTCGGGCTCATGATGGTTAAAGTCGGAGATGTGGATGGCCTGGTGGGCGGCATCAGCAGAAACTACCCCGAGGTAGTACGCGCCGCCATGCAAATCATCGGCCCTAAAGAAAGCGACGGAATCATCTCAGGCATGTACCTCGTACAAGATGGCCACAAAACCTACTTCTTTTCCGATTGCGCCGTCAACATATCGCCCAACGATAAGGAGTTGGCCGCCATTGCCATCATGGCCGCCAGGCAGCTCAAAACCATGCACATTGAGCCGCGTATCGCCATGTTGTCTTTCTCCAACTTTGGCTCCGTGCGCGTACCCGAGGTAGAAAAAATCACGCGGGCCGTAGAGCTGGTGAGAATGCAAATGCCCGAACTCGCCATAGATGGGCCCGTGCAGGCAGATGCCGCTTTAGACCCCCAGTTCATCCGCAGGCACTTCCCCTTTGCCGACCTGCATAAGCAGCCCAACCTGTTCATTTTTCCCGACCTCAATGCCAGCAACATCAGCCTGAAACTCCTGAGCAAGATGTGCAAAGTGCGCTCCATAGGCCCGATTATGATGGGTTTGGCACGCCCTGTACACTTTGTCATCAGGGGGTCTTCTGTGTCCAACATCGTGAATATGGCGGCCATTGCCTGCCGCGATGCACAAAAGAGATAAAAAAAAAGAGGTTTGGCTTTCGCCAAACCTCTTCGCTCTATGCAGTCTCCAATGCTTCTGCGCGGAAGACCGGCCTGCCGTTTTCCATCTCGAGGAAAACGCGGCTGTGCGGTTTGATTTTGCCTTGCAGCATCTCTTTGGCCAACTCGTTGAGTACATGCCGCTGAATAACGCGCTTCAACGGCCGTGCTCCAAACTCGGGATGATATCCCTCTTCAGCCAACCAGTCAATAGCTGCTTCGGAAACTTCCAGCTCAATGTCCTGCTTGGCCAATTTAGCTTTGAGTTGATCCAACTGCAAGCCGACAATCTCGTGAATGTCCTCTTTCGTCAGCGGACGGAACATGATGATGTCGTCTATGCGGTTGAGGAACTCCGGCCTCAGGCTGCGCTTCAGCAATTCGAACAACTCCTCTTTGGTCTGCTCAATGACTTCCTCCCGATTTTCCTCTTTCATCTTCTCAAAGCGCTCGCGGATGATGTCCGAACCGAGGTTTGAGGTCATGATGATGATGGTGTTCTTGAAGTTGGCAACCCGTCCTTTGTTGTCGGTCAAACGGCCATCTTCGAGCACCTGCAAGAGGATGTTGAACACATCCGGATGCGCCTTTTCAATTTCATCTAACAGGATGACGCTGTAGGGCTTTCTGCGCACGGCCTCGGTCAGTTGGCCGCCTTCTTCGTAGCCCACATATCCGGGAGGCGCTCCTACCAGTCGCGAGACGGCATGGCGCTCCTGATATTCGCTCATGTCTATGCGCGTCATCATGTTCTCGTCGTTGAAGAGAAACTCTGCCAGGGCTTTGGCCAGCTCCGTTTTACCTACACCGGTCGTTCCGAGGAAGAGGAAAGAACCGATGGGGCGATTTTCGTTAGCCAGGCCCGTGCGGCTGCGCCGAATGGCATCTGCCACAGCCTGTACGGCTTCGTCTTGCCCTACGACGCGCTTGTGGAGCTCTTCCTCAAGGCGCAACAACTTCTCGCGTTCGCTTTGCAGCATACGAGATACGGGGATGCCCGTCCAGCGAGATACAATTTCGGCAATGTCCTCGGCATCTACTTCGTCTTTCACCAGCAACTCCCCGCGCTCTTGAAGCTCTTGCAACTCCTTGTTGAGCGCATCTAATTTAGCTTCCACTTCGGGCACTTTGCCATAGCGGATCTCAGCTACAGCGCTAAAATTGCCCTCGCGCTCCAGGCGTTGTGCATCGAGTTTGAGCTGTTCCAGTTCTTCTTTCAATTCCTGGATTTGGGTGATGAGACCGCGCTCTTCTTCCCATTTGGCTTTCAACTCGCGACGCTGCTCCTGCAGATTGGCCAATTCCTCTTCGATCTTGGCCAGTTTGCTCTTGTCTTTCTCGCGCTCCATAGCGGCCCGCTCAATTTCCAATTGACGGATCTTGCGTTCAACCACCTCCAATTCTTCAGGCATGGAGTTCATCTCCAGCCGGAGGCGGGCAGCAGCCTCGTCAATCAGGTCAATGGCCTTGTCAGGCAAATGGCGGTCCGTGATGTAGCGCGTGGAGAGTTGTACGGCCGCCACAATGGCATCGTCTGTGATGGCCACCTTGTGGTAGGTTTCGTACCTTTCCTTCAAGCCACGCAAAATGGAGATGGCGTCTTCTTCAGAAGGCTCATCTACCATAACTTTCTGGAAGCGGCGCTCTAAAGCCTTGTCCTTTTCGAAGTATTTTTGATACTCGTCCAAGGTGGTAGCACCTATGGCTCTCAACTCGCCACGGGCCAGGGCCGGTTTGAGGATGTTGGCGGCATCCATGGCGCCCTGGGTTTTGCCCGCACCGATGAGGGTGTGAATCTCGTCTATAAAGAGGAAGATATTGCCCTCAGAAGCAATTACCTCTTTGACAACGGATTTGAGGCGCTCTTCAAATTCGCCCTGGTATTTGGCTCCGGCGATCAAAGCGCCCATATCCAGTGCAAAGATTTCCTTATCGCGCAGGTCATCGGGTACATCGCCATTGACGATGCGATGAGCAAGGCCCTCAACGATAGCCGTTTTACCCACACCGGGCTCTCCGATCAGGATGGGGTTGTTCTTCGTTCGGCGTGCCAAAATCTGCAACACGCGCCGTATCTCCTCATCGCGCCCAATGACAGGATCGAGCTTGCCCGAGCGGGCGCGTTCATTCAGGTTAATGGCGTATTTATTCAAAGCGGCATAGCTGTCTTCAGCACTGGCAGAAGTTACGCGACTGCCTTTGCGCAAATCCAGAATAGCTGCCTTGAGGTCTTTGGCCGTAATCCCGCTATCCTTCAGGAGTTGAGCGACCTGGTCATTGCCTTCGACCATAGCGAGAAGTAAGTGGTCAATAGCCACATACTCATCGCCAAACTCCTTCAACAGGCTATTCGCCCGCTGAATCAGCGTACTCAATGCCCGCGAAAGATAAGCCTCACCTCCACTCACCTTGGGGTAAGACTGAATGATGGCGTCAAGAGCCATCTTCAAAGCCTGCGTATTCACCCCCAGCTTCTTCATGACGAAAGGCGTAACGCTTTCATCTACTTGCAAAATAGCCTCCAGCAGGTGCCCCGTCTCTATGGCCTGGTTCCCATGTTCCATAGCCAATTGTTGCGCCCGTTGGATGACCTCTTGCGCTTTTATGGTCATGTTGTTCATATTCATCGTTCTTCTGTTTTAGATTTTTCGGCACTTTCGTGCAAATGACATTGCTTATTCACACAAAAGTTATCTCCAAAACACATGCCGCAAAACACAATAGGCCTTTTTGGCAGATAAATAAATAATCATCAGCCGTTTTGACAGGTAAATGCGTAGGGACGATATCTTACCGTCCCCCGATACCGTCGCAGCTCCAACAGGTGCATGGCAAAATCCCAGACTTTTTCAAAGGGAATGACCTCCACTTCGTAAGAATAACGGGATAAACGACTTTGTCGCAATCTCTCCAGATAATTCGCAGCTTTTTTCCGGCATATACGGGGGTTAAAACCGTGGCGTGGCAACAGCAACAACATGCGCATGATGTAGTAAAGACGAGGCGTCTTTTTCTTATGAAGATAGCGACAGATATACTTCTCCAAAGATTCAATCA
>WGBN01000203.1 GCA_015494245.1 Saprospiraceae bacterium
GCCTGTTGCTCAACACAGCCGGTGAGCGGGTTTTGCTGAAGGTGAGGGATGCTTCAGGAGCTGAGCGCGAAGTCGTCATTCGTCCTGCCGGCAGCCTGCGGGATTTGCAGTACGAGAAGTGGGTGGAAGACCGCCGCGCTCTGGTCAGTCGCTGGTCGAACAACCGCCTCGGCTATTTGCACATTCGCGCCATGGGTTGGAGCAGCTTTGAGCGCTTTGAGCGCGAGTTGACGGCTGCCGGACTCGGCAAGGAGGGCATCGTCATAGACGTCCGCTTCAATGGCGGGGGCTGGACTACCGATATGTTGATGACCGTGTTGGATGTAGCTCAGCACGCCTACACCATTCCGCGTGGCGCTGCCGAAAATCTGCAAAAGGAGCACACCGACTTTCGGGAGCATTATCCCTTTGGGGAGCGCCTGCCTTATGCGGCCTGGACCAAGCCTTCCATTGCCCTTTGCAATGAGAACAGCTACTCCAACGCGGAGATTTTCTCACATGCCTATAAGAATTTGGGGCTGGGAACGCTGGTAGGTACGCCCACCTTTGGGGCTGTCATCTCCACCGGCGGGCATGGCTTATTGAATGGCTCTTACGTGCGCATGCCCTTTAGGGGCTGGTACGTCAGGGCTACAGATGAGAATATGGAATTTTCGCCGGCAGTGCCGGATGTGATTGTACACAATGCGCCGGACGGGCGCGCTAAGGGAGAGGACGAACAACTGAAACGTGCCGTAGAGATTTTGCTGGAGCAGTTGTAAAAAAGCCCGAGGCTTTCGGGCTTTTTTACAAAGCTCTTTTTAAACCTCCTGCATGTTTTGCTTCTTAAGGCGATAAGCGGCCTTGAGCAGTTCATTGCGGCGGCGGATGGAGGGCTTTACGTACTCCTTGCGGCGGCGAAGCTCCTTCATGATGCCGGCGTTTTGAAATTTGCGCTTGTAGCGCTTCAAGGCGCGATCAATGTTCTCGCTGTCTTTGACGTTGATGATCAGCATATTTGCGTTTGTTTTTTATAAAATTTTTGGCCTCCGGACATCACCATAGCCCGAAAAGGCACGCAAAGATACGACTTGTTTTCATTTTGAACAAATTGGCCGGCTTTTTTTGAGCATTATTTTGTAAGTTTGTTTGTCCTCTAAACTTTTGCCGATGGCAGTCAGTCATATCGGGGAGGCTGTTCTTTATTTCACAAATCTTGAGCCATGAATAGATTTTTACCGTTTTATCTGTTTCTTTTCCTTCCTTTTGCGCTTCAGGCGCAGATTACTATTGAAGCCTCTGATTTGCCGGTTGTGGGAGATGAGTGGGATACCACGGGCGATGGCGGAGTGAGCGATTTGGACCTCGGCAGTACAGGGGGCGATCAAGTTTGGGATTTTTCCGGCTTGCAGTTGAACGATGTGGCTACACAGTCTTTTATAGATCCCGCGCTTCTTTTTGACAACGTCGGTGATTTTCCGGGTGCTGATTTGGCACAAACTCAATTGGGTTCTACGCGGGCAGATGTTTTTGACGTTGCGGATGATGCCGTTTATGAGATGGGGTTGGTGGTACAGCTTTTTGATCAGCCTTTTTTGACTTCCATTCCCTATGTGCCGCCGATTAAGGTACGTGCATTGCCGACTGAAATGGGCACGGCTTTTATAGACTCTTTTTACTTTGACATAGTACTCTCTGATGAGTCCATTGCGGCAGATTCCATACGTTTGAAGCATGTGGAGTGGAGGGATTCGGAAATAGATGCCTGGGGCACGATGACGACGCCTTCAGGCACTTTTGACGTTTTGCGCGAGCGTCTCGTGGTGCATACGATAGATTCTGTTTGGAGTTATGTGGGGGGTGCAGAGTTGTTTTCCAATGCCAATGAGGTAGTGAAGACCAGCTACAACTGGCTGGCCAAAGAGGTGGGCATTCCGGTGGTTAGTGTAAGTTTAGACGATGCGGGGCAGCCTCAGGCTGCTACCTGGTGGGTGGCAGAGGGTGTTGCTCCTCCCGTTCCGGTTTATTCCTATGAGTATCTCAGTGGAAGCGGTTTGCTCCAATTTCAGGATTTGTCGGCTTTTGAGCCGGATAGCTGGTTGTGGGAATTTGGCGACAACACCAGCTCTTTCGAGCAAAACCCCTTGCATCAGTACGCAGCTCCGGGCGAGTATGAAGTTTGTTTGACGGTAGAAAACCAGTTTGGCAGCAATACGGCTTGTCAGACGATTTACGTCTTTTTTGCTCCTGAAGCCGATTTTTCTTTTGAAGATCAGGGCGGAGGTGTTTATGCCTTTACCGATTTGTCAACGGATACTGTTACGCTCTGGAGTTGGGATTTTGGCGATGGCGAGACTTCCATAGAGCAAAATCCCGTACACGTTTACACCAGTAGTGGTGACTATGTGGTCTGCCTCACGGTCAGTAATCCTGCGGGCAGCGATACGTATTGCTATTCCAGCCTGCAGGTCATCATCACAGCTGTAACGGAACTGCCATTGCAGGAGGCTTTGAAGGTATATCCGAATCCCGCTTCCACGGAGGTGTTTTTCGAGCTTGGAGAAGCTGCAGAAACGGGTGGTTTGTTCTTGCAGGTAGAGAATGCTCTGGGGCAGGAGGTTTATGATGAGCCTTTTGAAAGAGATGGTAAGTCAAATGCCGTTGTGGTGAGCTCCTGGCCCCCGGGGATGTATGTGTATCGCCTGAGTGATGAAACGGGCCGGCCTCTTGCTGCGGGCAGGCTGTTCGTGCAATGATTAGGTAGCGGAGTTGCTTACCGTCATATGGTGACATGATAGAACCTGCCTGCAGCAGGCAGGCGCGGATAACGCGGGTTGTGCGGGCTTCGGCAGGCTCAGTCTAAAGGTTTTCGCGGGTTTAAACCGGTTTAACTTGATAGCTTGGTTTCTGATTGAGACAGGCGACCCAAAACTACTTAATGAACCATTGCTCAATAAGTCCGCCACTTTTTATTATATTTGCTCTTATGGAAAAAGGAGCACTTTTTATCGGCCGGGTTTCCGGCATTCGCATTTACATTCATTGGACGTTTGCCATTTTACTGATTTGGATATTTTTGGTGTATTACGGCCAGTCGGGCGGCGATATGCAGCAGGGTCTTTTGGGGGGCTTGTTCATTTTGGCGTTGTTTGCCTGCGTAACCTTACACGAGTTGGGTCATGCGCTTATGGGCAAGCGCTTTAAGGTAGAGACTGAGAAGATTACGCTCTATCCCATAGGCGGTGTAGCCAGCATGAGCAAGATGCCGGAGAAGCCCGTGCAGGAGTTGCTGGTGGCTCTGGCAGGGCCTGCTGTAAACATCGTCATAGGAGGTTTGTTGTGGTTGTATTTGACGCAAGTCAAGGGTCTTTCCCTCTCCGGCATGACGGCGGATTTGAGCACTTTAAGTCCGCAAAATTTTGTTGCGCAGTTGATGTTTGCCAATTTCATTTTGGCGGCATTTAACCTGATTCCGGCTTTTCCCATGGACGGAGGCCGCGTTTTCCGGGCCTTGCTCTCCATGGGCATGGAGCGCTCCCAGGCCACGCGTTGGGCGGCGAGTTTGGGGCAGGTGCTGGCTGTGGCTTTTGTTTTCCTCGGTTTCTTTTACAATTTTTGGCTGGTGTTTATAGGCGTCTTCATCTATCTGGGCGCTACGGCTGAGGCTTATCAGGAAACGACCACTTCTGCCTTAAAGGGTTATACCGTGCGCGATGTGTTGATGAGCAGCTATCAGGTGCTCTATCCCTCCCAGCCTTTGCAGGCTGCTGTAGATTTGCTGCTCAAAGGGCAGGACAAAGAGTTCATCGTCCTGGATTTGGCCGGCGAGCAGGTTGTCGGCATACTGACGCGCGATGACATCATACGGCATTTGGCGGAAGCCGGTCGCGACGCGCCCATCTCCGAAGCCATGCGTCGCCGCTTTATCACCCTGGCTCCCGACCAGTCTTTAGAAGATGCCATGCAAGCCCTGATAAGCAATCGAACCCCCATAGCTCCGGTCTATGAAAACGGCCAACTCATCGGCGTGCTGGATATGGAAAATATTCAGGAGTTTTTGATGGTGAAGGGAGTGTAGGGGGTGGTGAAATCGGTTGAATCGGTGGAAGCGGTGAAATCGGGGAAATCGGTGGTTGGTTTATCGTGTGTTGTGTATCGTTGAGCGTTGAGCGTTTAGCGTTGGGGATTGGTGAAATCGGTTGAATCGGCGGAAGCGGTGGAATCGGGGAGTTGGCGTGATGGGCGTGATGGGTGTATCAATCGTGGTCGGAGCACAGGCTCAAAAGGGGCGTTGTAAACTCACCACGGAGTTCACGGGGAGGGTATTCTCCATTTCCATTCTCCATTCTCAATTTTCCATTTTCAATTAATCCTTATCTTTGTTTCGTGCAAAAACTACCTGTAGGCATACAAAGCTTTTCTGAGCTCCGGAGGGAGGGGTATCTCTATGTGGATAAGACTGCGTATATTTATGAACTTGCTACCGGAGGGAAATACTACTTTCTCTCCCGCCCCCGCCGCTTTGGCAAGTCTTTGCTGGTGAGTACGTTTAAGGAACTGTTTGAGGGCCGCAAAGAGCTGTTTGAGGGCCTTTGGATAGAAGAGCGCTGGGACTGGGAGAAGACGAATCCGGTGATACATATCCCTTTTGCCGGATTGGATTATAAAATGAAAGGCCTTTACGGCGAGCTTCAGAAGTACATCCAGGAATCGGCACAGATGCACGGCATATCCTTGCAGGACGATAGTCTCAAAAACCAGTTTGAGGAACTTCTGAGGAAGTTGGCCGAATCCAAGGGGCGGGTGGTGCTGCTCATAGACGAGTACGACAAGCCCATCATAGACTATCTCGGCGGGGAAATCGAGCAAGCCAGGGAAAACCAGCAGATACTCAAGAACTTTTATTCGGTGATCAAGGACAGTGATCCTTATATTCGCATGTTATTCATTACGGGTGTGTCTAAGTTCAGTCGGGTGAGTATTTTTTCTGATTTGAATAATCTGGATGATCTGAGTCTGCAAGACCACAGGAGCAACACCCTGCTCGGTTATACGCAGGAAGAATTGGAGCATTTTTTTTCAAAGCACATAGCATCTACGGCTCCAAAACTCGGTTTATCAGAGCAGGAATTGATAGACAAAATACGACGTTGGTACAATGGCTATAGCTGGAATGGTACAGATTTTGTGTACAACCCCTTTTCTGTACTCAATTTCTTTACCAAGCGTGTTTTTATGAACTACTGGTTCAAAACAGCTACACCAACTTTCCTGATTAACCTTATCCGCAAAGAAGTCTATTATGATTTTGATGATATAAAGGTGGGTGATGCTGCTTTTGATTCCTTTGGGATTGAACATATAGACATCATCACTCTGCTGTTTCAGACGGGTTATCTGACCATCAAAAAATATGATGCCGGGCGGGAGCTCTATACCCTGGGCTATCCCAACCGCGAGGTCAAAAAATCTATGCTGGAGTATCTGGTACATGCCTTCAGCAATACCTCGGCCACCCAGGTGCGCTCTTATGCCCTCGAAGTCGCCGATGCTCTGGAGCAGGAAGATTTGACGAAAGTCAGAGAGGTCTTCAACATCCTGCTCTACAGCCTGCCGTATCAATTGCATCAGAAAGCGGAGAGTTTTTATCACGCCATCGTTCACCTGTTTTTTACGTACATGGGCTTAGATGTACAGAGTGAAGTGAGCACTGCCCGCGGGCGTGCCGATTCCATCGTGGAGTTCGACGACAAGGTCTATTGCTTTGAGTTTAAATTGGACCGCTCGGCTCAGGAAGCCTTGGAGCAGCTCAAAAACAGAGGCTATACCGATAAGTATCGCAATACGGGAAAGAAAATCATCCTTATGGGAGTCAACTTTTCTTCGGAGAAGCGGGAGGTGGATGAGTTTGCGGTGGAGGTGGTGTGACGGTTGTTAGTTGGTGAAATCGGTTGAATCAGCGGAAGCGGTGAAATCGGGGAGTCGGCGTGATGAGCGTGACGGGTGGGTTTCATCCATTGTAGAGGTGCAATGCATTGCGCCTCTACAATGGAGGGGCATACTCCATTTACATACCATCTTCTTCGGGTTCTTCTGCGTCGAAGTCGTACCAGAGTTCGAAATCCTGGAGGACGGCGTCGAGCATGGGGTCTTTGCCTTCGATGTAGCCTTCTTTGAGGTCGTAGCCGTAGAATTTGCTGAAGGTATTCCAGTAGGAGGCTGACATGCTGCCGCGGAGGCTTTTGATGAGTTCGTAGAGGGGGGTGTCGAGCTCGCGTTCGATCATTTTGATGAGGATGAAGCCCTGGGTTTTGGTCAGGTTTTTGAGGGGTTCTTCGAACTCTCGTTTGAGGTCTTTTTGCAGTTTTTTGATGTACTTTTTGCGTTTTTTCTTCTTCATCTCTTTGGTAGCGCGTTCCACTTCTTTGAAGATGTGAATGGCTTCGCGGGCGTAGGGATAGACCTTGGTGGCGTAATAGCGGTACTTCATGTACAGCAGATACTCGTCTCTGTTGGCGAAGGAGCGGGGCGAGGTGATGGAGATGTCGTCCAGTTTAGCCATGAGGATGGTATCGCCTTCGGGTGTAACCATTTGTTGGAGGACGTGGCCGTCTATGTAAACGGTTTCCCATTTTTCTTCTTCGGGCTGTTGGGCCCGTGTTGCCGTAGTGAAAGCCAGTGCCAGCAGGGCAGCTGTGAGCAAGAGATGGCGAAGAGATGCAAGTGCTGTAGTCATGGTCGTTCGAGTGTTGGATGATGGGGATTTGTCCCTATAACTCACTCTGCTTTGGAAATAGTGTTTATGAGCTTTTTGTTGCGGAAAGATTAACAAAAGGCCTCGAGTATCTGTTCGGCATGTACTTTGGTTTTCACTTTCGTGAAAATTTTGGCAATCTTTCCGTTTTCGTCTATGACGAAGGTAGTGCGTATGACGCCGGTATAGCTTTTGCCCATGAATTTTTTGGGGCCCCAGACGCCGTATGCTTTGAGCACTTCCTTGTCGGTATCTGCCAGCAGGTGGAAGGGCAGTTCCTTTTTTTCGATGAATTTTTGGTGCTTCTTTTCGTCATCGGGGCTTACGCCCAGCAGTTCGAATCCGCAGTCTTTGAGCTCCTGGTAGTGGTCGCGCAGGCTGCAAGCTTCGGCTGTACAGCCGGGGGTGAGGTCTTTGGGGTAGAAGAAAAGGACGAGTTTCTTGCCTTTGTAGTCGGAGAGGGAAACGGTTTCTCCGGTTTCGATTTTCCCTGTAAAGGGGGGTGCGGGATCGCCTTCTTTTAAGTGGGTCATTGGATTTGAGTTTGGTGATTAAACAGATAGCGCACTTCTGTTGCTATGTGCGCCGGTGAGATTTCGATTTTTCTCCATGCCGGGCTGTAGTGGTCTATGGCAAAATTTTCTTCGTGCAGATCAATCTGCAAAAAGGTGGAGGGCGTAATAAAAACGTTTGCAGCGGGCAAAAGGATGAGTTTTTCGGCATGATAATGGCCGCAAAAGATGTGGAGGCGCCGGTTGCCGTCTCCTATTGCGCGTCGGATGGCAGCCATGACTTCTTCCTGGTCCTGCAGGGCGTGTTTGGCATCCATAAAGCCGTTGCGGGTATATTTGGCCGGCGGATGATGGATGAAGAGCAGGAGATGCCTGTGAGGGCTTTTGCTCAGCTGTTGCTCTAACCACAGGGTTTGATTTGCCGAAAGGCGATAGGAAGAAGAGTCTGAGTATAAGAGGTGTATGTTTTTTTCGGGGAATTCTTCTTCGTAGTAGAGTTGGCCTTCGCGCAGGGGGAAGGGGAGTTCCAGGGCGCGGGCCATGGTGGGTGTGTGGTCGTGGTTGCCGGGGATGAAGCGGAGGGGGAAAGGGAGGCCTTGCAGTTGTTTTTTGAGCCAGACATAGACTTCTTCATCGCCTTCTCTGAAGCAGATGTCGCCGGTGATGACGAGCAAATCGGGTTGATAGGCGCGGATGTCTTCGAGGCAGCGCAGGAAGTTGGAGCGGGTGTTTACGCCATAGGTGTCTTCATTTTCGCGCCCGAGGTGGAGGTCGGTGAGTTGGGCGATTTTCATGGGTAGCTTACTTGTTGTTTTTGAGCTCGGTGAGGAAGCGTTCGAGTTCTTCCATGGTGTAGTACAGCACTTCGCGGGCTTTGCTGCCTTCGGAGGGCCCTACGATGCCGAAGGCTTCGAGTTGGTCCATGATGCGGCCGGCGCGGTTGTAGCCGAGTTTGAGGCGGCGCTGGATCATGGAAGTCGAGCCGTGTTGGTTTTGAACGACAAGGCGGGCGGCGTCTTCGAAGAGTTCGTCCAGGTCGGAGAGTTTGAAGCCTGCCTCGCCGTGGGTATCTTCATCGGCGGAGTATTCGGGCAGGTAGTGGGGGTTGGGGAATCCCGGCTGTTCGTGTATGAATTCGATGACGCGTTCTACTTCGGGGGTATCCACGAAGGCCGATTGGAGTCGGGTGAGTTTGCCGTCTATGGACATGAGCATATCGCCGCGGCCGATGAGTTGGTCGGCGCCGCCGGTATCGAGTATGGTGCGAGAATCCACTTTGGAGGCCACTTTATAGGCGATGCGAGCGGGGAAGTTGGCTTTGATGATGCCCGTGATGATGTTTACGGAGGGGCGTTGGGTAGCGATGATGAGGTGTATGCCTACGGCGCGGGAGAGTTGTGCCAGTCGGCCGATGGGCTGTTCGATATCGCGGCCTGCCGTCATGATGAGGTCGGCAAATTCGTCTATGACGAGCACGATGAAGGGCAGGTAGCGATGTCCCTTTTTGGGGTTGAGTTTGCGGGCGATGAATTTGGTGTTGTATTCCTGGATGTTTCGCGCGTGGGCCTTTTTGAGCAGGTCGTAGCGCATGTCCATTTCGATGCAGAGGCTGTTGAGGGTATAGACCACCTTGTTGGTTTCGGTGGTGATGGGTTCTTCCTGGTCGGGCAGGAAGCTGAGGAAGTGGCGGTCGAGCTTGGCATAGGGGAAGAGCTCGACTTTTTTGGGGTCTATGAGTACCAGTTTCAACTGGGAGGGGTGCATTTTGTAGAGCAGAGAGATGAGGATGGCGTTGATGCCCACGGATTTACCCTGGCCGGTAGCGCCGGCGATGAGCAGGTGGGGCATTTTGGCCAGGTCGGAGATGAATATCTCGTTGGAGATGGTTTTTCCGAGGGCGATGGGCAGGGCCATGCGGGCTTCCTGAAATTTTTCGGAGGCGATGATTTCTTTGAGGGAGACGATCTGTTTTTTCTTGTTGGGCACTTCGATGCCGATGGTTCCGCGGCCCGGGATGGGGGCAATGATGCGGATGCCGAGGGCGGCGAGGCTGAGGGCGATGTCGTCTTCGAGGTTTTTGATGCGGGATATGCGCACGCCCGGAGCGGGGACGATTTCGTAGAGGGTAACGGTAGGCCCTACGGTAGCGCGGATTTTGGTAATTTCGATTTTGTAGTTGAGCAGGGTTTCGATGATCTGGTCTTTGTTGGCCTCCAGCTCTTTGCGGTCTATTTCGATTTTGTGATCGGCATAGTTGTTGAGCAAGTCGAGGGTAGGGAATTTGTAATTGGCCAGATCGAGGGTGGGGTCGTAGGG
>WGBN01000204.1 GCA_015494245.1 Saprospiraceae bacterium
AAATCTATGGGGTACTCCTGCGTGAAGCCGCCCACGGAAGCCGTCAGCAGGCCGTCTTCAATCACGGTGGTACCTGCTATCAAAGTGGCCGTAGCCGTTTTGGAGGAAGCCAGTACCGTATAAGTATTGCTGCCCGCCTCGGCAAAACTGCCAAACTCCGTAAAGAAGGTGATTTCTCCATTGGCATCGGCCTTAGGACCCAGCCGGGCGGTCAGTTTCAGACGCGAAAAGCCATCTGCCAAGAGCTGCTGCGCATCGCCCTCGGCAGTGAGCGTGATGACCTCATCGGTCGAGATGCCCAGTTCGGGGTTTTCCAGCTTACAGGCCCCGAAGAAAGCGAGTAAGGTAAAGATCAGCAAAAGGCCGAGGCAGCCGCCTCCGGGCTTAGATTTGCCGGAAGGCTCTGCAGAAGGCTTTTCGGGCTGCAGGGGGTGCCTTCGGGAAGACTCATCGAGCAGATCAGGGGCGATTTCCTCCACGTGGGTTTCGATTTCTTCAACCACATTGGAAACCGGCTCTGCATCGGCCACGGAAGAGGCTTCTTCGGGCTGCACCTCCGGCTCTTCGTCAGGAGCCGGCTCGGGGACTTCTTCCGTCAACTCAGGAGGTGGCTGTTCGCGGGGTTCGCCCTCTTCGCCTTCCTCTTCTTCTTCCGTAGAGGTGTCTTCGGCAACTTCCGTGTCTTCAGCAGTGTTTTCTTCGGTCTCCTCACCATCTGTATCCGTGGAGGGTTCTGCGGGAGCAGCCGGATCGGCTACCACGGTGAACATTTCATCGGTCAGCGCTGCATCCGGCGCCAAAGGCGTACCGGTACAGTGGATTTCCAACTCTATGGGGCGCTTGAAAGAGGTTTCGCCGGCGGCATTTTCCGCTTCGGCAATGAGGATGGTGAAATAGTTGCCCGGCGCATCGGCCTTGGCGAAGAGCTTAAACACGCAATTCACCTCGGCATCGTCGGAGGCGGCATCAAAGTGCCGCGTAACGATCTGCGCTCCGTTGCCAAAGTGGCAATCATCCATGACGAGGCTGAGAGAGACCTTACACCTTCCCGCCAGGCGGGGTTTGACTTTGAGGTGTACCTCTTTCTTTTCTGAACAGGACAGAACGACAGGGGGCGTATCCGTAAACTCTACAAATGGTCTGGACATATCTTTGGGTTTTTGTGGTTGCTATATTATTGACGTCTGCAAGGCCCGAAGGCATCCATGGCCTCAGGGGGTGATTTGATATTGGTTGCCGCTAAACATCGTCTGAAAGCGGTTGAACAAATCCCCGTCGAAGTTGATGCCGATGACGGGACCTACGCGCAGCGTACTCGTTTGCGTAAGCGGACTCAAAGAGGGCTGGGCAAAGAGCGTCCCCGCCAAGTCTATGGACATGTAGCGATTGACGTCAAAGCTGAAGCCCAGCAGCGGATAGACGCCTATGGCCTTTTCCAACAGTTGGCCGCGGTACTCCAATTGGCCTCCAAAAGCCACACCGGCCAGAATGGAAAGGCGATTCACGAAGTACTCTCCGGTGAGGTAGGGCTGCGGCAGGCGTTTGTCCACCGGACGCAGGTAAAACTTCAGTGCGGAGTAGCCGAGGGCGTCGAAGGAGCGGTCTTTGGAGGGCAGGTTGAGCCCGACCATAGCGCCGCCGAAAGCCGTGCCTATGCGGATGGCATCCACTTCGGCCATGCTCAGCGCTTCGGGCTGCTCGATGGTATAAGTTACGCGGGCTTCGACCAGCTTTTGGCGCACGATTTGGAGCATCTCAGGCAGGGCTTCCCGCAGGGCCCGGATTTTTTCTTCGGCGGCCTGCTGCTGAGCTTCCATGGAGGCGATGGCCTCTTTCAGGGCTTCGGCATCTTCTGAGCCCGGCTCCAGCTCACCGAGTTCGGCTTTGGCTTGGGCCAGTTGGTCTTTCAGGAAATCCAGTGTTTGCAAGGTAGAGCTGTAGCTGCCGATTTCGCGGCTGAGGCGCTGTAAGGTGGCGCTGCTGATGGGCAGATTTTCGTATTTGGGATAAACGCGGGCATCGGCACTGAAGTAGGCGGCATATTCGTCCATTTGGCCGAGGTAGGCGCCCAGTTCCATGTTGATGATCTCGCGGATATCGCTTTGGGTGATCCCTCCCTGCTCGAGCACCTTGTCAAAAACGCGGTCGGCGATACGCGAGATGAGTTCGTCTTTTTGGTCTTCGTCCAGCTCAAATTCGACGGGTACTTTGTAGGTGAATTGCAGCACATAACGCGAGGCAAATTCCAGCGGCCTGTCTATGTACAGGCGAAAGACCTCTTCCTGGTTGGCCTCATCTGCCGACCAGCGGGAGCTGACGATGGGCGGGCCTGCCAGGGTTTCTGCCACTTCGGTAGAAGTTACCGGACGGGCGCTTCGGCGGGCGCCATAGTAATGCCCGGGGAGCTGCCAGATTTTCACTTCCACGAGTCGTGCTTTTTCGCCTTTCGGCAAATGCGTGCTGCCGATGATAAAGAAGTGCCTTCCGTAGGGCAGGCTGCCCACGATTTTGCCCTGCTCATACGAGACTTCCGGTAGGGCAGACATCTGTGCAGACAGCAGTGCGGGCGAGAGGAAGCTCAGCAGAGACAAGGCACAGAGAAGCAATAAGTCTTTTCCTTTCATCATGTATTGTTTTTCAAAGCACTTACTCAAAACGAGCCGGTGTGGGTGGCTTATTGAGTTTAAAAATAATGGCCCTATCTTTGTTTTTGGGCTACCTACATCATGAGGCCTGCCCGCGCCCCTTGCCCCTGAAGGGGTAGGCCACCCGCGTTCTTTTAATTGTGCGGGCTTTAGCGTTGTTCACATCAAGTCATCGGCAGCCGTGCGCAGCTCGCTGAAAGCGTGTTGGTCGCCCACGGCTTTGCAGCGCTGCATGCCTTCTTCGTAGATGGCCATAGCCTGTTGCGGTTGCCCCAGTTGTTCGTACAACTTTCCAAGGTGGTAGTAAAAGCCCACGTAATCGGGATGGAGCGAACGCAATTCCAAAAAGGTCTCCAGCGCTTTTTCTTTTTCACCGGCTTTTTCGTACTCCTTAGCCAGGGCGTAGAGCAGGAAGGCGTCGTTTTGCTGAGTTTCCAGCATGTCCAATATGCGTTGCATCCTATCCATAAGCAGCGATTTTACTACGATTTTTTGTCAAACGGAAGAGCGAGGCCCGGGGGACCAAACCTTCCGGGTTCGGCTTCGTACATCACCTCAAAGACGGCCTGATAGACATCTTCGGCATTGGGCTTGGAGAAGTAGTCTCCATCCGAGCCATAGGGCGAGCGATGTTCGGAGGCCGTGAGGGTTCGGGGCGGGGAATCGAGGTAGCGGTATCCGCCCTGCACTTCCAGTACCTGCCGCATCATGAATGCCGTGGCGCCTCCGGGCACGTCTTCATCCATGAAGATGATGCGGTTGGTCTTTTTGAGAGAATCCACGATCAGGCCGGGCAGGTCGAAGGGCAGCAGGGTTTGCACGTCAATCAGTTCTACGGAGATGCCGTCTTGCTCTAAGAGTTTGATGCCCTCTTGAGCTACCCGCACACAGGAGCCATAGGTAACCAGGGTGAGGTCCGTGCCCTGTTGAAGGATTTCCGGCACGCCGAGGGGCACGGTAAAAGTGCCGATGTTGTCGGGCAATTTTTCTTTGAGGCGATAGCCGTTGAGGCATTCGATGACGAGGCCTGGCTCATCGCTTTGGAGGAGGGTGTTGTACATGCCTGCCGCGCGCGTCATATCGCGGGGCACCAACACGTACATACCGCGCAGGGCGTTGAGCAACACGCCCATAGGCGAGCCCGTATGCCAGATGCCTTCGAGGCGATGCCCGCGGGTGCGTATGATGACCGGGGCTTTTTGGATGCCATCGGAGCGGTAGCGCAGGGTGGCGAGGTCGTCTGTCAGCGGTTCGAGGGCATAGACGAGATAATCGAGGTACTGGATTTCGGCCAGGGGACGCAGGCCTCTCAGGGCCATGCCGATGGCCTGGCCGACAATGGTCCATTCGCGTATGCCGGTGTCGAAGACGCGCTCTTCGCCGTATTTGGCCTGCAGGCCGGCGAAGCCCTGGTTCACGTCTCCGATGTGGCCGAGGTCTTCGCCAAAGGCGATAAAGCGTGGGTCGCGCTCCAGCACCTTGTCGAAGAAGGCGTTAAGCACCTGAAAGCCGTTGACTACGGGCGAGTCGCCGGAGTATTGCGGAGCGATGGCGGGCACTTTCAAGGCAGAAGCCGGGAGGTCGCCGTAGAAATGCGCGTGGTAATCGCGCTTTGATTTTTCGAGGGCTTGTTCGAGCCAGGCGTGGAGTTCGTCCAGAGCGGGATTGGGATAGGGCCTTGCGAGAAAAGCCAGTCTGCGGGCATGGCTCACCAGTTCGTAGTAGAGCGGCTCTTTCATTTGCCGAAAGGCAGAGAAGAGGCTTTCTGTTTTTTCTTTGTCCGCTGCGGATTTCGCCTGAGAAGCGATGTATGGCATGAGGCGCTCATAGATGGCTTCCAGCGTTTTGCGCCCTTCGCGTGCGGGGCGGAGGTAGTTGTCCCAGGCTTTGTTGCGGGCTTCGCGGACGAGTTTTTTGGCTTCGGCCTCGATGGCGTCTAAGGCTTCTGCGGAGGCCAGGCCTTCGGCCAGCATCCACGCCCGCATCCGGCGGATGCCGTCGGCTTCCTGCTCCCATTGCAGGCGTTCTTTGGATTTGTAGCGCTCGTGGGAGCCGGAGGTGGAGTGCCCCTGGGGCTGGGTTACTTCAGTGATGTGGAAGAGGGCGGGAATATGCTCTTTGCGCATGCGTTTGATGCCGCGTTCATACATTTGCCGCAAGGCAGCATAATCCCAACCTTTGGCCGTATAGATGCGCAGTCCGCCGCTCTTGTCGTACTTCATGCCGGCGAGGGCTTTGGAGATGCTTTTCTTGGTGGTTTGGTAGTCAATGGGTACCGATATGCCGTAGCCGTCATCCCAGACGGAGATGGCCAGAGGCAGTTGCATGACGCAGGCTGCATTGACCGTTTCCCAGAAGATGCCTTCGGAAGTGGAGGCATCGCCTATGGTGCAAAAGCAGACCTCATTGCCCCCGTTGGAGAAGATGGTGTCTTTGAGGGCTTTGATTTCGCGGTATTTTTTGGAAGCCAGGGCGAGGCCGAGGCCCCGGGCCATTTGACCTGCTGTGGGGGAGATGTCGGCAGAGATGTTGTACTGCTCGAGTTGGTTGAGCCATTGGCCTTCTTCATCTATGAGGGGCGTTGCAAAATGGGCATTCATTTGGCGGCCTCCGCTCATGGGGTCGTTTTCGGGGTCAGCATAGAGCTGTGCGAAATAGTCTTCGACGCTCAGCAGGCCGAGGGCAAAGAGGATGGTTTGATCGCGGTAATAACCGGAGCGCCAATCGCCTTTGCGGAAACTTCTGGCGAGGGCTACCTGGGCGACCTCTTTGCCGTCGCCGGTGATGCCAAACTTTCCTCTGCCCGTGAGGACATCCCGCCGGGCCAGGATGCTGACTTCTCTGCTGATGCAGCAGATGCGATAGTCTTCCAGCAGTTCGGAGATGGAGAAAACGGAAGCATCGGGAGTGATGTCTGCTTCTTTTGCGTTTGTTGATGCCATATATATAGGTATTAGTATCCTGCCGCTAAGATAAGTAATATTTAGCGGATGGAGGAGCGGGTTTTCAGGCTCCGTTACAGATTTCATTAACAGCTTCTTAACGGCATAATAACAAGAGAGGTGATGCGATTCTGTTTGCAGAAGCGTATCTTTGTGGCGATATTTATTTCAAACCAAAAAACACATGAAGCGATGAAGAAATCCTTATTTAGTCTCGCGTTTATCCTGCTTTTTGCGGGCTGGGTATCTGCCCAACAGCAAAATACGGCTCAGCAGCAGCAACAAACTCAAGCTGAAGAACAGCAACAAAGCGGCGGCCCTGTGATGACTTTTGATGAGACCACGATTGACTACGGTGTAATTGAGCAAGGCTCTGACCCCTACCGCTACTTCAACTTCACCAATACGGGCGATGCTCCTCTGATCATCTCTAACGCCCGCGGAAGCTGCGGCTGCACCGTTCCCACCTGGCCCAAGGAGCCTATCCTGCCCGGTGAATCCGCTCAAATCAAAGTGCGCTACGACACCAAGCGCATCGGCAAATTCACCAAAACCGTAACGCTGACGACCAACGAGGCCGAGGGTACCCATCGCCTCATCATCAAAGGCGAGGTGAAACCCAAGCAGGAAGAACCCGCCGCCATCCCAGAAAGCAAGGGTGGCTTCTAAGAAGCAAATGCTTTTTCCATGAGAGAAAGAGAGGGCCGCATGCGGCCCTCTCTTTTTTGTTAGAATAATACTAAAAAAAATACCCACAATCCGGCTGTGGATAAAGACCCGCAAGATGTGGATAAGCCGGAGAGCGAAAATACGCTCAGCGGGCGTATCTTCTAACTTACTGATATTCAGGCAGTTCTCTACTTTGGTAAGCAGCCGGAAAAAATTCTGATTTCGGGAAGTTTCCACAGCTATCCACAGCCTGTTAAAACATGTAAATTGGAAATAAAAAAAGTTGGCGCGGTTATCATTTTTTTCAGACCTTTGTAGCCCGCTCTCAAATGAAGAGATTTTAATACGGAAAGCAGGATTTACACCAAAACCCGTTAGAAAGCCATTCACGACGGCCCACGGGGACCCTCCGGAGAGCGAGATGCGGAGACAGCAGGCGCCCCCGGCTTCTCCACGCTCAAAGTGGTTGCGCATCGCAAGCCGCTTTCGATACACCGGTACTTAAGAAACCGAAGAAACCATCTTTTTTAACTGTAGAAATCCCCTATGGATGAATGCAAATGTAACTACAGTATGGGCCAACTGTCTCTCTCACATTAAGCGACACGTACCGCCTCAAAGTTTTAAGACCTGGTTTGAACCCATCCGTCCTGTGCGTTTGGCCCAGAATGCCTTAACCATCCAGGTGCCCAACAAGATCTACTACGAGTGGCTGGAAGATCATTACTTAGATGTGATGAAAGACAGCCTCCGCAAAGAGCTGGGCGAGAATGCCCGTTTGGAGTATCAAATCCCCAACGGCAAACCGCGGCGCCCGGCCACGAAGACTTCAAGCATTCACAAAGACGACGACAACCTGAAGCTCAGGGATACAGGCGCCATCCAAAATCCCTTTGTCATTCCGGGCATCAAAAAGATGGAGGTCAACCCTCAGCTCAACCCCAAATACACCTTCGATACCTACATCGAAGGCGATTGCAACCAACTGGCCCGCTCTGCAGGCCTGGCGGTAGCCAAGGAGCCGGGGACGACGCACTTCAACCCCCTCTTCATCTTCGGCAACGTAGGCCTCGGCAAAACGCATTTGGCGCAAGCCATAGGCCATGAAGTGCTACAGCGCTATCCCGAAAAAATCGTCCTCTACGTCAGCACCTCCAAGTTTACCAACCAGGTCATCGAAAGCATCAAGAACAACGCCACCACCGACCTGGTCAACTTCTACCAAACCATTGACGTACTCATCATTGACGACATCCAGTTTCTGGCCAAACGAAAAAAGACCCAGGAGATCTTCTTCAACATCTTCAACCAACTCCACCAACACAAAAAACAACTGGTACTCACCTCCGACCGGCCGCCCAAAGACCTGCAAGACATCGAAGAACGACTCATCTCCCGCTTCAAATGGGGCCTCTCTGCCGACCTCGGCGTGCCCGATTTTGAAACGCGCATGGCCATACTCGAATCCAAAATGATGCGCGAAGGCATCGAAGTGCCCGAAAACGTGATCGAATTCATCTCCTTTAACATCAAGGAAAACATCCGCGAACTGGAAGGCGTGCTGGTCTCCCTCATCGCCCAGTCTTCACTGAACAAACGAAACATTGACCTGGCCCTGGCCAAGGAAGTGATCCAAAATTTCGTCTCCAACATCCACAAGGAGATCACCGTGGATTTCATCCAAAACCTCGTGGCCGAACACTTCAAAATACCCGTAGAAACCCTCAAAAGCAAAACCCGCAAACGCCAAATCGTCATCGCCCGCCAGCTCTCCATGTTCCTCGCCAAAAAAATGACGCGGGCCTCCCTCAAAAAAATCGGGGAAACCTTCGGCGGCCGCGACCACAGTACCGTCATCCACGCCCTGCGCGCCGTGGAAAACATGCTCGATACCGACCCGGCCTTCAAACAAACCCTCGAAGAACTCAGCAAAAAAATCACGCTGAGCATGCACAGCAATGACGACATCTGAAACTAAAAGTGCATTCGATGGCTACAGCCGTTGGAATGCACTTTTTCCGTGAAAAACTTGCACAGAAAAAATAAAATGCGTAATTTTGCGCTGCATTTAAGCCATGCACGGTGAGGTGGGTGAGTGGCTTAAACCGCCGGTTTGCTAAACCGGTGTCTCGGGAAACCGGGACCGCGGGTTCGAATCCCGCCCTCACCGCCACTTACTATGAATGCACCACAGGCGGCGGCTTAGCTGATAGGCCGCCGCTTTGGTTTCGGGGTATAGCGCAGTCCGGTTAGCGCACCTGCTTTGGGAGCAGGGGGCCGCAGGTTCGAATCCTGCTACCCCGACCACTACTCTTCTTCCTAAACACCCACCCATTATGAAAGACATCCTCATCCACGCCCATTCCGGTTTTCGCTGGGTCGTTCTCATCCTGCTCATCCTCACCCTCGTACAAACCCTTCGCTCACGCCAAACGGGCAACAACGGCAAACTCCCCCTCTATACCCTCATTGCCGCCCACCTCCAAATGCTCGGGGGCCTGGCGCTGTACTTCCTCAGCAGTTTCGTGCAATTCAACAGCGCAACCATGAAAGACCCCCTGCTGCGCTTCTACACCGTAGAGCACAGCAGCATGATGCTCATCTCCATCATCCTCATCACCATAGGGTACAGCAAGAGCAAAAAGAGCGAAAACTCCTCCAAAACCCTGCTCACCTTTTACGGCATAGCCCTCTTGCTCATCCTGCTGGCCATACCCTGGCCCTTCCGCGGGCTCAACGCCGGTTGGTTCTGAGATGGCTGCCCCAACGCACATCAGGCAATGGCTCTTCCTGCTCCTGGCAAGCCTGCTGCTCCAGGCCTGCCGGACCAACAGCCCGGAGGACGCAAGCACCCTCATCCTCAACGCCCGCCTCGTACCCATTGAAGACGGCAGCGCCGAACAAAGGGTTTACGTCCTCATTCAAGACGATACCATAGCTGCCACAGGCCCCATGAGCAAGGCCCCTCAACCCGCGCCCAACACCACCCTCATCCAGGCCGAAGGGCTCTACCTCATGCCCGGCCTCACCGACGGCTTCGCAGCACTCAACAACCAAAGCTATGCCGATGCCTACCTCCAAATGGGCATCACTTCCATCATCGCCGTAGATGGAGGGCGCAGGGGGCCCTTCTATGGCGAGGCCAACCCCTCCCCCATGGTCTTTCGCCTCGAAGGCGTGGGCGACGAAAAAATCTCCGACGAAGAACTGCTGCACGATATAGATAGCCTCCACCAAGCCGGCTACCGCGTGCTGCTCCTCATGTACAAGCTCACGCCCCACCAAATTCAGCTCGCCTTAGACAAAGCCCGCCAACTCGGCATGGCCACCATAGGCGAACTGGGCTACACCACCTACGCCCAGGGCATGGACATGGGCATAGATGCCTTTGTGCACACCACCCGCTACTCCCTCGACCTGGCGCCCCGCGACATGGCCGCCGCCGTGGCCGAAGAACCTTTCAGCAACGACCTCCAAAGTCCGAAATGGAAGTATTACGATTACCTTTCCCGCCTCTTGGCAAATGATACAACGCTCATCGCCCACGCCCGGCGCCTCGGGGCTTCCAACACCTATCTCCTGCCCACCTCCAGCCTCTCCTATCTCGACCTGCCCGAACACCGCAACCCCTGGAAAGAACCCGTCGCCCGCATGCTCTCTCCCAAAGACATCAACCGCCCCGCCAATCCCGAAACGGGACAACACGACATAGACTCCGTCGAACAAGCCGCCTATACCCGCCTCATCCTCAGCGAGCTGCACACCCTCGAGCCCACCTACCACCGCCATGGCGCCCATTACCTCACCGGTAGCGGCACCGACGTCTGGGGTACCATGCCCGGCATTTCCCTGCACACCGAACTGGAGCTGATGACTACCTACATCGGCCTTTCTAAGCGCGAAGCCCTGGCTGCCTCCACCCTCAACTTCTCCAAAGCCTTTGGCTGGAAAATCGGCCGCATACAAAGCGGCTACTTCGCCAACCTGCTGCTGCTCGAAGAAAATCCCCTGGAAAATCTATCCGCCCTCAAGCAGCCGGCTATGGTTATGGTGAAGGGAAAGGTAGTTATTCCGGAATGACAAACCCGACAACGAAGCCCCCCTTCCCTGCGTTATCATTACACATCATGCCCGATGAACGCTGCTTCCTTCATCAAAATCTACCTATATGAAAACCCTTTTACTCCTGTTCCTCAGTTTATCCATCCCTCTGCTGAGCATGGCTCAGGAAGAGGAATTCCACCGCATCCTTCTCAGCGAAGAGCACACCACAGCACGCATCACCTCCACGACCTCGCCCAACAGGCTGTACGAATTTGCCATGGAATATCCTCAGATACAGGGACAACCCTATCTCGAAGAAAACTGGCAAAAGGGCACGCTTCACCTCAGCGACGGCAGTTCACTGACCGACATCACTTTTCGCTATAACATCTACGAAGACCTGGTCGAAGTCATGCTCCGGGGCCAACGCATCAACCTGGAACCCACGGAAGTTACGGGCTTCTCCTTCCTCGATGGCCAAACCGGCACGGTGCGCAATTTCCGCAACGGCTTTAAAATCAACACGATAAAGGCTTCCAGAGACAAAGAAATCAACTCTAAATCCTACATGGAAGTGCTGTACGAAAGCGACAACACCCTCGTCCTGCGCCACTGGTACAAGGCCGTCCAAAAATCTGACAACACCACCAATGTCCCGGGTCTCGGGCAGGGTGCAGCCGTTTCCTACCACTTTACCCAACCCAAAGAAGAAGCCTTCATCATCAAGGAGGGCCTTTTCTTGCCCGTGAAGCTCAACAAAAAGGGCTTCCTCGAAGCCTTCCTCGACGAGCGCCCCCTCATCCGGAAGTACATCAAAGACAAATGGCTGCGCTGCAAAACGACCGAAGAACTGGCCCAAGT
>WGBN01000205.1 GCA_015494245.1 Saprospiraceae bacterium
GTTTTTTCATTCGGCGCAAATATCGGCAAACTGTTTGATAGTGCTTTCGTCCGGTATTCCGGTTTAGATAATTCACAAGGTTTGCAGCATAAAGTTCGACCAATTCCTGCGGGTACCTCTTGGCCAGGTATTTTTCATCAATTTCAATATTAAGCAGGGAGGGGTGTTCTTTCAGGAATAAAAGCAGTCTGTCCCACCATTTCTCCCGGATATAGATTTGGCGCAGCAGGTCTTTGTCTCTCCAGTTTCCTTTTGCGCTGATATCTTTTATCATGCCTTCCAAAAAATCGTTCCACGCATTTTGTTCTACCTCCTGCTTTAGGATTTGGTAATAGTCCTGCTCGGCAGAGAAGTTGTCAATAAACAAAAACCGTGCGTATTCAATGATTTTTTCCCTGTCATTTTGCGCCTGAGCAATCTTCAACAACCAATCATACCAGGTTTTAATCAATCCCGGACTTTCCTTCTTGTTGTATTCGATACCGTCTTTGCACAATCTGATGGCCTCTTCAAAGTTTTCATCAGCCATGGCTTTTTTGATGGCAGCCTTTCTTATTGAGGGGTTTTCAATGTGGTCATTCATAAATTTTCGGACTTCTTCAGCATCCTTAAATTTTGAGATGACCTCAAGTTGAAACGCCCGGGCTATGTCCCTTTCGTATTTTCCATCCATCGTATCCAGGCAGCTTATGATGGTATCGGCCTCATCTTCATGTGCTGCCAGCTCAAAGGCAAGTTCTAAAAGACTGATATGCCAGTCCCAGCCTTTAAACATATCTTTTTTAAATGATGTAATGCAATAATCAAAAAGTTTTTTCCTGATTTCCTCAGGTATTTTTCTTCCGGCAATGTCGCGCAATATCGTGAAGGCATGTTCTAAGATAAAGCCCATATAGCCATCGCTGTCATCACAGGCATTAATGACTTCTTCCATCTCCTCAATCAGCGCTGTACAAACAGCAATGGCATTTTTGTAATTCTTATTTTTAAATTGTTTTATTGAGGCGTCAATGACAGGCTCCAACCCCTTTTTCAGCAACTTCATGTGATGCCAGTCAATAAAGCCGTGTCTGCCCGCCAGCGAATTGACCAGCGATCGTATCTGTTGCTGATAAAACGCTTTCGTTTGCTCTTCATTGAGATGTGCAAAGCCGGATAAAAACAGATTCCTGAACTGCTTATCTCGTTTACATTGCTCTTGTATGAATTTCTTCAAATCCTCATGAGAGACCTTATCCAGGATTTCTTTTACCTGTTGAGTCACAGATTTTCTCCTCTTCTTTTTCTTCGGCTTCCCGTCAGGTAAAAGCTTTTCCTGATTCAACCCCAGCTCATCCTGCTTCAAATAAAATATCACAGCCGCAACATGCTTGCAAACAGGCCCCCAATCATACGGACAATCACAACGATGCTCGACTATGGTGTCATCTACAACTTTCAAATAAACGGTGTAGAGCTCTGTCCCCCAAACCATGGCTTCAAATTCACCATTCGAAATTTCCAAAAACTCATCAACAGCCCCATTTTTGAAATAGGACAACCCCCTCTTCAAAATAGTCTCGCTGATGAAATGCTCAAACTCGTTTAATGGTATTTTCATTTTTTCGCTTTTATCACCGGCACAAACTTACAACGCTCATCTGAGTTTTGCAAGCTGTGGAATCGGTTAAATCGGAGGAATCGGTGGAATCGGAGGAACGGGCGCTAATCTGTGTAATCTGTGTAATCTGTGATTCTGACGATGAAACGTAACGAGCGTGATTCGGGCTTAAGAGCGGAGCTGTAAACTCACCACGGGGTACACGGGGAGTTCACCACCGCAATACAAAACGCCAAACACTAAACACTAAACAATCAAAAAAGCCTGTCCCGCACACTGGCAAGACAGGCCACTCACACTATGTAATTACTCAAAAATTACCAAATTCAATGCCCAAACGGGCCGCAGCCGTTGGGTGGAGACGAGAGCACAGCGCTCCATCTCGTTTGGAGAGGTCGGAAAGTATGACGACCGTTAGCATCAGGCAGCGGGTGCCCGGGCTTGAAACATCCGATCACACACTCTCCGACCGCAGAGGGCTCTTTCAGAGTCCTCAATCCTCACAGCATGTTTGTGGAAGCAGCGTGCAGGCAGAAATGACTTATGGTAGATTGCCCTAAAGCCTAAGCGGCTGCTTCACAAAAGCAAGACGATCATCACCTTATCATAGCAGAAGAAAAAGAAGCGGCAGGCAGTGCGTGAAAGGGAACAGAAAAGGGGCCTGCGTCGCTCGTGTCTGAGGTATTTCAAACGCGGTTTCTACAATCGGTTTTGGGATGATCGCTGAGCAAAACTGTAAAAGCCCACACCATTGCACAGGCGTATTGCTCAATGCCCGCTGCAAAGATAAGGTTCATATAGCAAAAAAGCAAAACATCTTTGCTTTTTTTTGGAAGACGCCACTACAGACAGAAAGCGGTCGCATCGCTCAAGACTACGGGCGAAGCAATTTTTCCCGTACTTTTGACGCGCTTTTACCGTACTTTTGCGGCACAAAAAGAAACGCACATGCCTACGGCTATAC